>CAIWXV010000037.1 GCA_903916765.1 uncultured Dehalococcoidia bacterium
AATGCCTGACAACCCCACCTTCACCGACGATGCAGGGAAGGTGGAGCTGCTGAGGCTGATGGTGGGAAGGGATAGTTTTACAGCTTTTCAGGAAAGCGTCAACATGTTCTGCTGTGGTGGTTACTTCTTTCTTAAGGATTATATCCTTGACACCACCGGCAAGCTACTCAAATCAGCGTATGAATTTCTAAAGGAGGCAGATAAATGAACTTTCCAGATGAACTATGGGTAAGTAAACTGATTGCAATGCGCAGGCCAGCCAATCCTAATGATGGGATACAATGTTGGGTATATTTAACTAAATTTGAAGGCAGTGATGAACCTCGCTACATCCACGAGTCCAAAGTAACTGAACTGGAAAAAGAACGCGACTGTTGGAAAAATGAACGGATGCAACTTGCTAAAGAGATAGAAATTATTCCAATACTCAAGCAGCGGGTGGCAAAACTGGAGAAGGCACTTGAAGAAATAATTGCTGGGCCAGAACTTTATCATCGGGATTCAACTCGATGCTGGCAGATCGCCAAAAAAGCCTTAGCAAAGGAGGAAGTATGACCATACTCTGCATAGCAGCCTTTATAACAGCGGTGTTGTGGCTGTTCGTAACCTTGTTTGGGAGGAAGAAATGACCCTGCTCGAGAAGGTATGCTTAATAATCAGTCTCTTATGCCTGACTGCCCTGTTCTCAATCCAAAGCAAGCCACCGAAGGATGACCACTTGGCAGGGCCAGCACTTACCAAGTTACTGACCCTGCACGGAGTAGGCATTATGGAATGTAAAAATAGTATCTGTACCTTTGAACGCGAAGGTAAGCCTGTTAAGGTGCGATTATAGGAACCCGCCGGGGTGCGCTTGCCGATGATACTCACTACCATCTTGCACAGGCTTGATGGAGGCAGAGGCGTGGCGGGCTCTATTGCTACTTTGCGCCCTTGAACTGTGTCAGGTAGGGTAACACGTTCTGGATTGCCCTCTCTCCGAACAGGAAGCCGAGCACTAAGACGTTTATAATATAAAACGCGGCCTCACTCTGTGAACCTTTTTCCAGCACCCACGCCTTTGAGAAAACCATGTAATCGCAATAGAGGGTAGCAAACCCCCATACCGGCCGCTGGGCTCCGCGCAAGAACAACAGGACCGGGCCAATAATGGGGAGTGATTTCAAATCAGAAGCGGTCCCTTCAAGGTCTGCAATCCTCTTGTTGAATTCCTTGTCCATTTCGTAGGCCACGGTCATAACAGCTATTTTATTGTCTGCGTCCTGCTTTGAGGCTGCAAGCTGAATCTCGGCTTTTTTCTCCGGCGACATATCGGGAGGCAACCAAGTGGCAACCACGTCAGATATACTCTTGATAATTCCCCCGGAAAACATACCCGCAATCTTCCCCAAAATATCCATAATACCCCCTTTTACGGCTTGAAAATTCTGATCCTGCTCTGCCCTGGTGCCAATGTCTTGCAATCCACATGGGTCCACCCGACCGTTCCATCCTCTATCCTCATCAGCTTCGCCAGCAACGGATCGTCCTCGTTCTGTTTTAGCATATCTTTAACATGGTTGGACTCTATGCCCTTCACTTTCAAGTCAAAGGCATTCCCTTTCCGGTGCTCGCTTCCCGGTGCGCCGATCGTGCAGCCAGGGCTCCGATATCCACTCCACTCGTATTGACCGCCGCTGTGCCAGTCATTTATCACGATAGGGGCTGCCAGAAATGTCCTCACCCCATGCAGCATATCAATGGCGTCCTGCGTGAACAGTTCCCAGCACAGAGCTTCTGGCCTGCTCTTAAATGTATGGGGATCAATGAGTTCACGAATAGAAAGCTTAAATCCTTCCGGTCTAATAATCATTGTTGCTCCATTTTATCATCCAACACCATCATAGTTCCTACCGTATTTTCAGGGGTGTCAAGCACCCTTAAAACGGCGCGTCGAATAGACCCATCCTTTCTTAAAATATGAGTAAAATACTCAGCAACCCTGCCAGGTTCCCTACGCTTACGGGACTCCATTATTATCGGCAAGTCCTCTTGAAGCATAAACTCAGTAAACGAACGCGCTATCATTTCTTGTTTTGGCCAACCACTAACGCCTTCAACATTATCAGAAACCCAGGTAAATACTCCGGCATGATCCAAAGAAAAGAATGCAGTTTTCATTCATTTCCCTCCATGCCCCTTTGCTATGTGGACGGCCAAATCTTCCTTATTATTCCTGGTAGTACCATTAATGAGCTTTAGGGAAATATCTATCGCGCTGAGTTTGTCAAAAAGAAGTTCTTGTACACCATTGGCGCTTTCTTCATGCTCCGCTATCGTCTTTTCCAGCCGTTCCAGCGATACCACAAGTGCAGAGTGAGCGAAAATATTCTCCACATCAGTAACTTCGCCCTTCTTTAATGCTACCGTTAATTCATGTATCTCAATGTCCCTTAACCGCCTGCGCTTCTCAGACTCAGTATCTTGTTCTTTCCGCCGATCAGTACAATGATCCCAATCAACCCGGAGTATCAATCCTTCAGAAATTTCCTCTAATTTACCATCCACCCGTTCCCTGAATTCCTTCACCCCCACTAGAAGAGCGCTCTCTTTTTCAGCCAATAATTCAGCTATCTTCTTGTCTTTGTCGTCTCGCTGAGTAAACATACTTCTAACGAAAACCAAAATAAGGCCGGTGGATAGGGCAACTACAAATGGGGTCAGAAATAAATTCCAGGTTACCAGCGGTTCATTCATTATGCCACCCATCCGAATACGTTATTAGTCACCGCCAATGTTATCTTGAAATTGTCTATGTAAAAGGTGTTTTCCACCGAGGCATCCACCATAGTAACCGTGATCGTGTTGATAACGTCCTTATTAGTGTTTGCTACGGCTGAAATATCCCAACTTACAGTTTGCCAAGTGTTAGCTGATAAGATGTTAGGCGTAATCTCAGTTAGGGTGCCACCAGAATCGGTAATGCCAAGCTTGATATTTGAGCCGGTCCTGGAGGAATAAATGTCAAATTGGATAGTGTCTACGCTACGAAGATCTACTAAAGCCTCTCCAGTTAGGGTACGGGAAATCTTTAACGGCGTGATAGAATTGATCGCGTTGGTTGATGCTACGACCTTTAAGGCGTAAAAACCTTCTGTCTTAATGGTTGTTTCTGATGAAGCCACTATCGTAGCTTGAGCAGATTGAAAAGCCAATGAAGCCCTATACGATGCTGATATTTGCAAAAAGGAAATCGCTGATGAAACAGAAGTCGGCACAGACCTATCCGTTGTGGAATTATCCCCTAACTGGCCCTGTGAATTATTTCCCCAAGCGTATGCAAGACCGTTTGCACCATTGATTCCTAAGGAAAAAATACCCATCTGATCCGCAGCTATAGCCGCCCAGCTAATAGCCGAATTTACAGAGGTGGGGACGGAATATGATGTTGTATTGCCTGTTCCTAATTGACCATAGAGATTATACCCCCACGTATACGCCAGTCCTGTTGCACCAGCAATAGCGGCGGTATGATACTGACCACAGGCGATTTGTTTCCATGAGATAGTGGAAGATACTGAGGTAGGAACAGAATAGGAAGTTCGGTTGCCTGTTCCTAATTGACCATAG
>CAIWXV010000038.1 GCA_903916765.1 uncultured Dehalococcoidia bacterium
GACTTCGTTTGACCAATTATTGAACCTCTAATATATTGTTTAGCTACTATTTATTTTAGCAACTAAACTTATTATTGTCAAGAGGGTCTAGTAAAACCGGTATATGGTATAATCCGTAGGAAAATAATTCCTGTCTGATACATCGATTGATCATTGGGAGACTCTCAATGTATGAGTAAGGATTCTTTAGCAATAATATCCGGTTCTGTTTTTGTTACTTCCAACCACTGTGGTGATATTCAGCCCATCACCGAACTTGAAACTCCGCAAAAAGAATTGAATTTCACGCTTGAGGGTGTTCCGTATCGCGGGAATAAATTTACCGTCTAGTTGACGGTTGGCTTTAGTTGGTAGGGGAGTCCGTTAAGCCTTACAGATTCTATCCATAAAAAAGGCTCGGAACGCATCGGCATCAACCGAAACTGCCACTTCCATATTCGGTTTCTTATCCGGTTCTTTCAATGTACGTAGCATTTTCCCTATCTGTGCAACTCTTATGTGCATTGGTTCCAGCTTCACAAAACGACGCTCGAATGCCACCGCGACCGTCAATGGGTCGTGGAGATAGGGTCGGGCAAATTCACCGGGCATCCCGTATCCCACCATTATCTTTCTGATGAGAGGAATCCAGATATCGATTGCCGCAATCAATTTTTGTGTCAGAGTACTGCCGAAATTTCGCAGTCGTGTCTGCTCGTCATTGTTTAACCATGTCTGGAGTGTTACTTCTACCGGTACCAGAACCGTCGGCATCCCAGCTTTGAAGACAATCTCTGCCGCTTCCGGGTCGGTGCACAGATTGTATTCCATCCGTGGGGTAATCTCCAAGGGTACTCCGGATTGCTGACTTAGCCATTCGGGATAAACACATCCTCCCATAACTACCAGTTTCTCGATGTGTTTGATAATGTCCGGCTCTTTAAGAATTGCCAGAGCCACATTAGTCACAGGCCCAATTGTCACCAGTGTGGTTTTACCGGAAGTCTTTTTGATTTGCTCTATCATAAAATCGACGGCATGCCCGGCATGATAGGGCAGCCCGTCGGAGTCGGTATCGAGGATACCTTTCCCTTCGTTCCCTTGTGTCAGATGAAATTTGGTCTGCATTAGATTGGTACCACACCCTGCAGCTACCGGGACATCATCTTTCCCTGCCAGACTCAAGATTTTGCGGGCAATCCGTGCCCTCAGAGCCGTATCGCCTGTTACGGTGGTAACACCGGTTAATTCTATCTCCGGCGAACGCGCTGCCAGTGCCAGAGCCAGTGAATCATCGATATCTGTACCGATATCGGTGTCTATGAACATTTTCATTGTTTATCCTTTGCGGGTTCGGTGTATTTTCCCTTCAGCTTAAATAATAATATATCATTTGTGAGTTCGGTATGCTAATACAGGACTTTATTTTATCAGCCGATTGTGATAAATTGATTTACGGATAGGAGTGTAGCTCAGTTGGTAGAGCAGTGGTCTCCAAAACCACCGGTCAGGGGTTCGAATCCTCTCACTCCTGCCAGTTTTTAAAGGGTTGTTGCGGTGGTAGAGGCATGCCGAAGTGGTGGAACCTGGTAGACACGCCATCTTGAGGGGGTGGTGGGCGAAAGCCTATGAGAGTTCAAATCTCTCCTTCGGCACCAGATTAATTTAGTAATATATGCGGAAGTAGTTCAGTGGTAGAACGCCTCCTTGCCAAGGAGGAGGTCGCGAGTTCGAACCTCGTCTTCCGCTCCATCAAGCCGGAGTGGCGGAATTGGCAGACGCGACAGTCTCAAAAACTGTTGAGAGGCGACTCTCGTGTCGGTTCGACCCCGACCTTCGGCACCAGTAAAAAGAATATTGCCCCGTTGTGTAGCGGTAGCACGGAGGACTTTGAATCCTTTAACCCAGGTTCGAATCCTGGCGGGGCAGCCATGTCGGAACACCCCGCAATTTAGTAGCCGGTCTTTCTCTCAAAAGTCGTTCATGCCCGATAGATGCTTGTCATTTGATGTGGGGATTCAGCCTATTCCTTAGTAGTACGTCGGTGTCGATTAAGAAAATCGAGAATTAGATTATTGGTTTTCTCAGCTGCTTCGATGTTAAAAGCATGTCTCAGGTTCTCCAGAATGACGAGTTCGCTGTTCGGTATCCTTGAGGCAAGTATTCTGGAATTCTCAAGAGGGGATAGCGGATCAGCAGACCCGACGAGAATCAGGGTAGGTGCCTTGATTTGGTTGAGACGGTCATAGGTATCGTGCTCCTCCAATACGGCCTTAGCCTGTCGTTCGTAAACATAAGATGGCGTAGCAGGATAGGCACTCCTATGTTTTATCATCTCTTTTATAAATTGCAGGTTTTTATTAATAAACTCTTCGGTATAGCCTCCGGGCAGTATTTCGCGAATATAATATTCCGGTGTCCACGATGAAAAGTTTTTCATATTTAGAAGTTGGGCATCTACTGCAGGGTCCCTTTTTGTCTCATGTGATCCGCCAAAACCACTACACCCCAGTATAAGGCTGATAACTCTCTGCGGGTAATTAATGGCAAATTCCTGGGCAATTGCACCTCCCATAGAAAAGCCGCAGATATGGGCGGCATCAATGTTCAGGGCATCAAGCAAGCCTGCCACATCGTCTGCCATCATTCTGATTGTGTAGGGGATATCAGGTTTATCGCTGTGTCCGGTGCCTCTATTATCCAAAGTAATTACACAGTACTTTTTTGATAGGAATGGGACCTGGATGTCCCAACCTCTTAAGTTGCCGCCGTACCCGTTAATCATGACCAGTGGTTCACCTGTACCATGGGATTCATAATTGATATTGATACCGTTGGCTTTTACTGCAGGCATTGTGCTCTCCTTAATATCTTTAATGTCAAAAGAATGCTTAGAAATTCAATTGTACCTTTCCTTTACCGGTGGTTCAACTTCCCTCCGTAATAGCCTTCTGCCGCCGCTCCCAAGATTAGTAAAAGACTCCCGGCAAAGTAGAACCAGTGTGACGGACCGACTGGCATATCCTTGGTAAAGCTATAAGCAAGAATTCGCCAGAGCACCAGTGCGATACTGAAGATTAACATAGCAAAAGCGATGCCGATTTTCTTTTTGAAGAGGGGTACTTTAGCGCCTTTGTAATGACTTTTCCATGTCAGCCACCCGCTCAGTGCGGTCGGTATCATAATGAACGCTCCGGCGATGAGGGTGACATTGGCGGCAAGTTCAAAGTTGGCTGAAGGATAGATGAGGTGCAATACCTGAAACCCGAAAGTAACCACAAAGAGAGCTAAAGGGAAATGTGTGAACAGCACGTGCCAGTGCATCCGGTATTTAGGTTTTGGAGACTCTGATGACGACGTCGCGGTGCTCATAAAACACCTCCTAATCAATCATGCCATCATTGTAGCACTACTTACCCCGGAGGTGAAGCAATTTTCCCGATTGCGGTTTTGGCAATTGATTGTTATAATAAAAAGTTGTCTGGTTACTATCCCCGAGTAGCCTAAAGTACTCCTCGATAGCTCAATGGTAGAGCAATCGGCTGTTAACCGATGGGTTCTAGGTTCGAATCCTAGTCGAGGAGCCAAATCTCCCACCCATTTTTTCCCCCGTCGTCTTTTATTTCCTGGACCTTATCCCTATTTAATTTTCACAAAACATTCGGGGACAATAAAAACCTTATGCCATAAGCACTATGTTCTTTTACGATGGAATCTGATCTCATGACCTATTATGGCCAGGATACAGGGGGAATGACAGGGATCCTGATAAAGTTGCAAGAGATTTCCTGAAGTCAAATAGTACTCTTCATAGCAATACCTAACCTTGAAATCTTATCCGTTTAGCTCTTGTTGTTTTAGCCAATACACTTCACGCTTTTTGTTATACAACCTCTCAGTAATTCACCCCTAATCTCTATTAGCCCACAAAGTTTTCACAGAGAGCCTCAATACACTCAAACATATTGACATATGGTACCTCATGAGGTACCATATAATCATAAGGTACCATATGAGCAAGAAAGAAAAACTAGAAGTAAAAATCCGCAATAATCCCAAGAATGTCTCATTGGACGAATTCGAAACTCTAGCCAGCAAGTATGGACATATCGAAATGGGTGGCAAGCACGCTAAAGTTAGAATCGGTAATGTAACCCTGACCTATAAAAGAGTCAACCCGATACCGACTGAATATGTGACAGACTTGCTCGAAATTATCGATACCATTTAACTATGGAGGTGGAAGAATATGGCGAATAAAAACTTAGAATACTATCTCAGTCTGCCCTACACTATTACACTCAAGCGTGGTACTGGTGATGGTGAGGAATACTGGGTTGCGAGGGTATTGGAATTACCTCATTGCATGACTCACGGGGCTACTCCCGAAGAAGCATTTCGGGATATCGAGGATGCTAAGATGGAGTGGGTGAAGTCCAACATTGAGGCTGCTTTACCTATTCCTGAACCTACCAAGTTCACCGGTCAGTATCACCTTCGGATGCCCCCCTCACTGCATGAGGCGCTGGCGGTAAAATCCGAGAGTGAGGATGTCAGCCTTAACCAGTTCATGATTACTGCCTTGGCACGCGCTGTAGGGTATGCGGAACAGCACAAGAAGCACAGAATAACAGCTGCTCCCACGGGAAAATAATTGCTAATAAGACATAGCTGTTTGAGGTAGATTGAAAACTTGAAGCGATTGTTTGATTTGGGTAGAATTAAATCCTAATTCGAATTTGGAGTTGCGGAACAAGTCCACCAGGGGGAGCCAACTTTGACGACTTGTGCAAGCAAACACCTAATCAAAGGGTTTAACGAGTTCAAAATCGACCTTTTTACCGTCTAATTTCAAGTTAGTTCTCTTCTAAGATTTCTCGAATAAATTTCTACTTACCACTCTAACGAGACCTGTATCTACTGGCCTTGGGTTCACCTCGTTGTCTTCCGATTTATGGCTGAATCACTGGAAACTTTCGTTTGTTACTACGCACTGATAGAAAGCCCACATACCAGACTATGATTGCCAACACTAGCACCACTAGTCCCACCAGCATGGTCACGTTGGACCAGAAGCCATCTGGAAAGAGCGTTATCATGTGATCTCCGAATGCGAACTGCCAGTTGCCCTGGGGGAAAAATACCTCGTGGAAGGTGATAAAAAATGAGTCAAAGCTGGTGACCACAAAAATACCCATTAAACATAATAAGGCCACCGTCAATCCACCACCCCATGTCGCGCCTAACGCAATTTCTCTGCGTCCATTTCGTTTGTTCCATATAACACTGACCAAAATGTAAACGAGCGAGTAAATCACAGCCTAAAGTAACAAACCATAATCCAACCATATTACCCCTTTGACGTCCTTCATGTGTTGGATGTCTGCCTGATCATAAAGAGAGGCCGTCACGCCAGTGTTGTAGGTAACGTTGATGTCCAGAAACTCTTGGTGCGGATTATTGAAATAAGTTATCAGCTCGCTGGCGGACCTACCCAGTTCAGTTGAAGATAATCCGATGGTTTGACCCACATCGTACTTGGTAAAACCGGCTTTGTATATCCATAAGCTGTTAAAGGCCCAAGCAATCGTAACAGAAAGCAGTAGGATTGGAATTGAAACGATGAAAATCCAGCGAGTTAATAAACGTATTACATTCATATTTCAATTCTACAGTTTGATACCTTAAATTGCTATTTTAGCGTGTAAGCCCAGAATCCAACCAAATTCGTCCATTAAACATTAGTGCTGAAGTGACATGGCGGACAATCTGTCGAATATAGCACACGAACCGGTCATAGTGTCGGCTCAAATCCTCTACCAAGTCACGCTAGTGGTGTCGTTAATTGGATACATGCGGGATTTTGGTTAGGTGTATAATTATTTTTGTTTCCATTTTCATGTGTAATTTATCAAACTCGTTCATGCTAACTAGGATTCGAATTTGAAACTTAAATTAATTTCTGTCATCGGCTTGATAGTACTCATCGTACCAATTGCAGTAAGCTGCGCACCTTCACCTCGTACCAGCTTGAACAGTGTACTTAATACCGCGACAAAGTCTTACCGCTTCAGTATTTTGGGCTGGGAAGTCACTTCTATCCTAAACGAAATCAAACAAACGCATGAAGATAAGAACCTATCAGTTAACGATACCCAGACCGTTTTCGATTATTTTAATGCCCCCGGGCAGAATAACCTCTCCCCATCGGAGGCAGCCGGGCTCCGGGATAAGGTGGAAAGTATTATTGAACGGCAGATTAGATTCGTTTTAAAGCAAAACGGAATCATTAACCCATTCGGTTCAATTTTCGGACTTAATTTTCCGCCGATTGTTTTCGAGCTTGCCGAGCCTCCTCATTTACTTGTAATTTCGCCAAGGAACCAAATTGCTCGGATGCGTGACATCTTGCTCCTCCAGAACCTCACCACAGACCAGATGAATGATATAGAAATTCAGGCGGAGAAATCAGGTTACTCAGCACTAGTTGTTGAGCTGGGTGGCTTGGGAGCCACTTTTCCCACTTTCGTTAACAACAACACCAGCCTGCATGAAGTTCTTAACGCAGCTGCGGAAGAGTGGCTGCATCAGTACCTCGCGTTTAAACCGCTGGGATTTCGGTACATATTAGACTTGCTTGGCATCTCCCGAAATGAAGATATAATTACGATGAATGAATCGCTGGCGGGAATAGTTAGCTCGGAAATCGGCGACCAGGTGTACAACAAATATTACGCAAGTTACTTTCCTGAATCGAACAATCCCCCACCCGTCGAATCGTCTGCTCCTTCATTTGATTTTAATGCGGCGATGCGGCAAATTCGGCAGACTGTTGATGGCTACTTAGCTAACGGGCAAATCGACCAGGCGGAGCAGTATATGAACGAGCAACGCGATTACCTCCAAAAGCAAGGCTACTATATCCGCAAATTGAACCAGGCATATTTCGCCTTTTATGGCACCTATGCGGATACCGCGGCTTATATCAATCCCATCGGCACCGCCGTACAGAATATCAGAGACAAGAGTGACTCGTTAATAGATTTTTTAAATAGCGTGGCTCAAGTGACCAGCGTCAGAGATCTGGACAAACTGGAAAATAAGTTATCGAATTAATACTTAGACCGAAGCACCTTCTAGATTTCCAGACTCCGCTGGATCAATTCCGTAGCTGCTTGATGCTCACCCACAGCATCTAACGCATCGGCTTTGGCCATATTCACGAGATCTGAAATCTGCTGCATAACAGTCTTAGCATCCCATGGTCGCAACGCTTCAAGATCCATTCTATCTTCGGGCTTTCCGGCAACCTCATCGTTGAACATCACTACCAGCTCCTCAGTGTACTTGATAAGATCAGCCAAGCTACGGACTAAATCGGGAAAGAGCACTTCCTCCCCATCGAAGTAGCGCTGGCTGATGGTTGTGACAGCCTGGCGGAAGGTATACAATTTTGAAACCAGCACACCGGCCATTTCCTTCCAGAAAACCCCCTCTTTTGTTATGGATGTCGAGCTCACTTTGCTCATCATGCTCAGCAGTAATTCGCGTCGCTTAAGTCGGCCATCAGCTCCGTCAGGACACACCAGGTAATCGTGCTCTTCCACGTAGGACTGCAATCGATTGCAGGTACACCAGCTAGTCGCCGCTTTGCACCTTTGGAATTAAACCATGTCTCCCCATCCACGAGTTTTGGTTTCCCATAAAAAGGCTCTTTTTTATCCACGAGGTAATACGTTAGAACACCATGTTATGATATTAGGCATGATCTGTGTACAACCAGTTGAATTAACAATTTCGTTAGATTAAACTACACGCATGGCTAAAATTATCTGCAATCGAACCGGTAATGCATTAGAACTGAAGCTGGCATTTGCCGTCCGAAAGCGGGTTTTTATTGAAGAACAGCACATTTCAGAAGAAGAGGAATGGGATGGTCTGGATGATTCGGCGGTGCAGTTTGTATTCACTTATACCGTTTTCGTTTGGGTTAGGGCAAACCATCTAACTCGGTTTGTCGGTATGTTGAACTTTAAGCCTTCGGATTTGAGCCGGGGTGAAGCTATATTGTGCTATAATTGAACTTAATTAACGTAAGAAGAATCGGTTGTGGGATGGATGACGATGGTGGCCGGAGTTAATTTTGAACTTCTCACATATTACATAAAGGCGTGATTTTAACGATTAATAGCAATTCAAACCAGAGTAAGAAAAACACCAAACCCATTAAACCAGAAAAACCAATTGCCATCTTGCGTGACTGGACCGATGGCAGTATTCTGAGCAACCTTTGGGCTCTATCCTGGCCCGTTGTCATCAGCGCCACCTTGAACCAACTGGGACCCGTCTTTGACGCCATATGGGTGGGCAGACTCGGACCGGATGCCGTGGCAGGCGTTGGCGTGGCGGGTATAATTGTCGCCTTAGTTAACGCGATGGTAATGGGTATATTTATGGGACTCGGTGCCATGATAGCTCGTTCCATCGGGGCAGGGGATAAAGGAAGCGCCATCCAAGCTGCCAGGCAAGGTATCATTCTCGGAATTGCTCTCTCCGTTATGATGGCCTTAATCGGGGTTTTCTTTTCCCGGCGTTTGCTTGGTATCTTCGGTTTAACGCCGGAAGTGGTGGCTCTGGGAGCGGCCTATCTCAGCATTCAGTTTGTCGGCATGGCGACCATGATCTTCGAGTGGCTGACCAACGGCATCATGCAGGCTTCCGGGGACACGATGAATCCCATGCGGATTGCCTTCATTGCCCGGATACTGGCCATAGCCCTATCACCATGTTTTGTGTTCGGCTGGTGGATTTTTCCACAAATGGGGGTCCGAGGTCCGGCAATAGCCAGCGTGATCTCTTTTAGTCTGGGGGGAGGAATCGGGCTGTGGTTGTTATTTTCCGGCTATACCCGCTTGAAACTTAATTTTAAAGCGTTCCACATTGACTTCAAACTGCTCTGGCGTATGGTCAGGATTGGTATCCCGTCAGCCATCAATCAAATGCAGATGAGCCTGGTGTCACTGGTGGTTATGGGTTTTATCGCCGCTTATGGTACCGCGGCGGTAGCCGCTAGCACCATCGTTGGTAGAATCGAGATGCTGGTTGTAATGCCTGGCATGGGTTTCGGTAGCGCTGCCGGTGTGCTGGTAGGACATAACCTGGGAGCGAAAAAACCAGAACGGGCTGAAAAAAGCGGTTGGATAGCTGTGGTAATAGTTGATGCCTGTATTGCTGTTTTCGCGCTGGCGATGGTAATATGGGCGAACCAAGTAGCCAGTATCTTCAGTAACGATCCCCAGGTCATACATTATGGAAGTACCTTTCTGAAGATTGCATCGGTTGGTTACCTGATAGTTGGAACATCCTATATTTTATCCTCGTGTCTCAATGGGGCTGGTGATACTCTTGTCCCGATGATTGCCGGACTGGTCAGTATGTGGGGGGCACAAATTCCCCTCGCTTATTTTTTGCCTAAGGTAGGAGACCTGGGGGTATATGGCATACGGTGGGCAGCCGTGATTGCTATCTGGATGAGGGCAATTACCTACATAATATATTTCCGCGGCGGAAGATGGAAACACCGCAAAGTTTAGGGTCAGGTATTTTTACCTTTCGTTTCCACCGTGCCTAAAAACAAGCCTTTTATTGCGCGAATTCGAGCTCTCTTTTACATTAAAAAGCTTGTTTCAGCCAAAAGAGAATTTAACCCATCGAGTTCATGCCCGTGGTACTTCGTGTTCTCTTGCACGAGGTTGCTCATTATAATAGTTATTTTGAATTTTAACAGTTACCTGGAAGCTGAATCCCGTCTGGTTTCCAGACCGATTGTCAATTACTAATTTTTATGAAACAAGCCTATTTTTAGCTCTGTTGGGACACATCTAAATCGATTACCAGTGGTGCCGGGGTGTTCTCACCCTTTCTGATTCTCTGCATTCTTTCCAGTTCGTGGATGGCCCTAGTCATTTGCCGGTCAATCATGGTCTCATAACGGCTCAAGTTTTCCTTAACATTTAAAGACGGTTTAACTTCAGGATTAAGCATGTACTAGTTAAAATCATAGTTAAGCATGGCTGTTTCCGCTTTCAAGATCCTCTTTAATCTCCAGAGACAGGCTATAATACGATCGACATGCATTGTCTCCAGTTCGCCCTCAGGTGCTTTCTCGGCCATGAGGTTGTTACGGAGCCTATTGAGCTCTGCGGCGTCTTCGCCTTTTATAAGCACCTCTTTACTCAGTAACCCGTGTGTCACGGAGTTTAGCCTGACGGCAGCTTTACCTGCCGCTGTCTTGGGACCCCCGAGTTTGCCGTTCTTCCGATTGGCGATTAATTGTTTTTCCGTTGTCACATAACCACCTCCAGAATAAAATTTTTCAGTGAAGGTGATTACGCCTGTACTCACCCCACTATATTAATTTTAAAGGGGCATCCTTAATTTTTAAAATCTAAGCCTGAGAATTTTCAAAAGAGCCCCCGATACGGCATAAACTCGCTTTGGGACTTATCTCGTGGCAGCCATCTCCTGATTGCAACTCAAGTCAAAAAGAATGACTAATATAATAAGAGTAGCAAAGCAATCAGTGCGGCTTGAGAGGAGGAACAGGCGATGGACAGGGTAGAGGTTTATTTTGAAATGGGGCATTTTTTCTTTGAGAATGATGATTATGACATGGCTATCAACGCAATCAGTAAAGCCATTGAGCTTGACCCTGGTTTCGCGGGCGCATACTGTAATCGTGGGTTATGCTACTACATTGAAGGCGTGCATGATAAAGCAATTTCAGATATCGATAAGGCAATCGAGTTAGAACCTGATGAAGCACTGTACTATTCCAACCGTGGTCTGGCATATTATGCCTTGGGAAAATATGCGGAAGCCCTGGCAGACTACATAAAAGCCATCAGCCTGGGTCTCGGTGATTCTTCTATCTACACTTATCGCGGGGAAGCCTATGCTGAACTGGGCAAATTTGCTGAAGCCGAAGAAGATTTTGATCATGCCGCGATGCTTAACTTCATTGAGACTATTTATTATGATAATCAAGACGAAATTCAGATGGAGGACGAGCATCCCGATGAAATTGACGATGAGTATGATGATTATGACGAAGAATATAACGACGATGACCTCGATTATTTAAGCGACGATAAAGAAGAAAAAGATATAAAAAAGGAGATGTAAAGTGTTTCTCTGCTGATACCAGAGTGAGACACTATCTCAGGGGAATTCAAAAATGGGTAAAAATAATGAAGTGTTACTACCGGAATATAAATTTACGTGTTTCAAGTGCGGGGGTATCATCAAACCGGGTGAAAAAATGCTGACCGTATCTGCCCGTCTGGAAACACCGAACCGTGATGGGTCGATAAAACGTATCGGGAGCCCAACTGTTTCCTCGGTGTGTTCTTCCTGTGCTTCTCTACTGAGCAGCGAGATGGATATTGTGGCAAGCGAGTCAAAAGATGAGCTCGGAAGGGCGGCACTCAGTGTCCACTGTTCAGAGCACGGATTTTATTTCAACCTGCAATGCTCTGATGGTATTTCGTGGGCTAATAGCCGACTATTTAGCTGGCAGCAGATTGCGCAACTGCTTATTGCAGCAGATCCGGATATGTTTGGTGCCCTTGATGAACCTCTGCATCAAGTGTTTCCACAGAATCTCGCTCTCTTAGGGTATCACATCCCGAATTGGCAATAATGGCGAAGAGAGAAATTTGCTGAGGCAGCGGCTTGAAGGGGGAACATGGCTGGAAGGATTTCGTGTATAATCTTGCTTTAGAACCCGATAGAGTAATCGCGCAAGGAGCCAACTATGGATTTGAATGGTGTCATCAAACTTGTTATTAGTATTCTTGCCACTTTTGCCGCCGGGGGCATTGGCAGCCTTTTCACCTTCAAAGCAATCCCAACTTGGTACGCCGGACTGAAAAAGCCACCCTACACTCCACCCAACTGGGCATTTGGACCCGTTTGGACCACCCTCTATATCCTCATGGGAATCTCCGTCTTTCTTGTCTGGCAAAACGGATTGGCTACTTCTGGTGTTCTGCTTGCTTTTGCGCTGTTCTGGGCCCAGCTCGTGCTTAATGCTCTATGGTCAATTATCTTCTTCGGGATGAAGTCGAAGGGGGGAGGAGTCATCACAATTATTGTCCTGTGGCTCCTTATCCTGGCAACGGTGGTAACGTCTTTCCGGGTTTCGGGATGGGCCGGTGCGCTTCTAATCCCTTACCTCTTGTGGGTCAGCATCGCTTCATACCTGAATATTGGGGTCTGGGTTCTGAACAAGCCTGCCAAACAAAGCACTGCCGAATAACTGCTAAGACTACTATTGATGGCGATTCCCCTTCAGGCTTTTCGCTGTCTATTTAGAGCCCCTCATCACTTTTCTTTTAAATCTCAGTGTGGCGAAAAGGTCATTGATGGTTTCCGCGCGTCTAATCAGTTCCACCGTACCGTCCGCGCACAAAAGCAATTGTTGAGGCCTCAGCCAGCCGTTGTAGTTACCGCCCATCGCCGGACTGTGCGCGCCGGTATCGTGCTGAACCATGATGTCGCCCGCCTCTGTTTTGGGTAGCAGGCGTTGTTTGGCAAATTTATCGCTGTTTTCACATAAAGGACCGACGACATCGACTACTTCTTCGCTGCCATGCTTCGGTTGGCCGTTACGGTCGAGAATTGTGATGTGATGGTAAGCCGTTTCATAAATTGCCGGTCTCGGGTTCGCCGTCGTCGTGGCGGTATCGACTCCGACGTATTCACGGTACTTACTCATTCTGTTTACGACTGTGGCTACCAGCGCACCGTGAGGGCCTGTGATAAATCTGCCGCATTCCATAAATAACTTGGGCATATATCCGCATTTTTGCTCGAATTTGTCCAGCAAAGCCTTTGATTCTATGGCTAAAGCATCGATGTCGAAAGGCTTGCCTTCCGGTTTGTAAGCGATACCTATCCCGCCGCCGATATTGAAAAACTCGAACTTGATTCCCAGAGCTCCGGAGACCGTCTCTATAACTTCCAGTAACATACGGATTGTTTCTAACATATAGCGGTAATCCGATTCGTTGGAGATAATCATGGTGTGTATACCGAAGCGCCGGGCGCCGCGCTCTTTTGCCTGTCGGTAGGCTTCGATAATCTGGTCATGGCTGACTCCGTATTTTGCTTCGACAGGGTTGCCGATGAACTGACTCCCTGTGCGTCTCTCGCCGGGATTATACCGGAAGCAAATCAGTTCCGGAAATTTGGAGACCTTATCAATCATCGTGATGTCGTCGAGATTCAGAATACATCCGCCGTCGGCCAATGCCATGCTAAAAAGCTCTGCGGAGGTGTTGTTCGAGGAGAACATAATATCTTCTCCATGGAAACCATTCTGGCGAGCCAACATCAATTCCGAAGGAGAGCTGCAATCGAGACCGAAGCCTAATTTACGCATAATCTGGAGGATCGCCGGGGTAGGCAGTGCTTTCACGGCATAGAATTCCTGGAAGCCCTGGATATCTTTGAAGGCAAGCTTTAAGCCTTCTCCGGTATCGACGATTCCCTGTTCATCGAAGATATGAAAAGGCGTGCCGAAATGCTTGATAATCGAGGGTAATATCGGGAATAAACGTTCTTCGAAAACTTTCGGCATCGGCATGGCAGTATCCTCCTTCTCCTTGACGAAAAAGAGGGGCATCGCCCCTCTTTTATTTTAATATGTATCGGGTATGCCTGCTATATTAAACACTACTTGACGAATCCCCTGGCTTTCAGGAGTTCGGCAGTCAGGATGGAGCCGCCTGCGGCACCTCTGACGGTATTGTGATGTAAGCCGATAAAGCGGTAGTCGAACACATTACACTTTCTCAGTCTGCCGACGGTGATTGCCTGTCCGTTCCCCGCATCTCTATCCTTCTGAGGTTGCGGCCGGTTAATTTCATCACGGTAGATTATCGCCGGAATCGGTGCCGAAGGCAATTTCAATTCCTGCGGTAATGCCGAGAAATTGCGCCAGATATTGATAATTTCCTCGATTTCCGGTTTCTTGCCGGTAAATTGGATACTGCAACAGGCGGTATGTCCATCCGTCACGGCAACGCGGTTGCAATGTGCGGAAATCTTGATACTATCGCTGGGTACAATTTTACCGCTCTGGATTTTGCCGAAAATCTTGAGTGGCTCTATCTCCGATTTTTCTTCCTCGCCGGGAATGTAGGGGATGATATTGTCCACCAAATCGATAGCGGCGGGTCCCGGATAACCGGCGCCCGATAATGCTTGCAGTGTGGTGACAATCATCTTATCGATTTTATAGCCTGCTTTCATCAGAGCATAGAGGGGAATCATGTAGCTCTGGATGCTGCAGTTCGGTTTAACGACCAGGAACCCTTTGTTCCAGCCGTGATTCTTCTGTTGCTGAGGAATGATGTCGAGATGGTCAGCATTGATTTCCGGAATCATTACGGGCACATCGTCCGTGTTGCGATGGGCGCTGTTATTAGAAATGACAGCAAAACCCTTGTTCGCATACTCTGCTTCCACGGCAAGAATCGACTGTTTATCCATTTCCACGGCGGAAAAGATAATACTGCACTTGCCGATGGCTTTCTCGACCAGGCTGGCATCTTCGACAATTATATCTTTGTATTTATCAGGAAGGTCAGTCTTCATATGCCAGCGTCCCGCCACTGCCTCGCTGTATTTTTTACCTGCAGAATTCGGAGAAGCGGCGAGATAGACTACCTCGAACCACGGGTGGTTGCTAAGCAATCTCAAGTAATTTTGCCCCACCATACCGGTGGCGCCGATGACGCCTACTTTCAACTTTTTGTCCATTTCTTGTCCTCTTGATATCTTGATTAAATCAATGATTCTTTTGCTTTCATCGTGCGTAATTATTTCTTCGTACCAGCCTTGATCGCCGCTTGGGCTGCCGCCAGACGCGCAATCGGCACACGAAATGGTGAACAACTGACATAGTTCAAGTTATTCTTGTAGCAAAACTCGACGGAGGCTGGATCACCCCCCTGTTCACCACAGATCCCGACCTTGAGATTTGGCCTTGTAGTCCGGCCTTTCTTGACAGACATCGTTATTAGCTGTCCAACGCCATCTTGATCAATCGTCTGGAACGGATCGGCACTCAGGAGTTTCTTTCCAAGGTAGTCATTCAGGAATTCACCTATATCATCACGACTGAAGCCAAAGGTCATCTGCGTCAAATCATTAGTGCCGAAAGAGAAAAACTCGGCGCTCTTGGCCATCTTGTCTGATAGGAGAGCAGCACGTGGAATTTCGATCATTGTGCCGTACTTGTATTCCAACGAGGTTAGCCCAAACCGTTTGATGACCTTGTCATGTACAGCATCAACTATCTTCTTGGTGACATCGAGCTCGGAAACATCACAGGTCACGGGGACCATAATTTCGGGGATACACTTTTGGCCTTCTTTGTTCAGCTCAGCGGCGCATTCGAAGATGGCACGGACTTGCATCTCGGTCACCTCCGGATAGGTAATTCCGAGACGGACACCGCGATGGCCCATCATCGGATTACTCTCGTGCAATGTCTCACCGCGCTTACGAACCTCCTCTACCGCAACACCCAATGACTGTGCTAATTCCGCTTGCTTTTCGTCTCCTTGGGGAACGAATTCATGCAACGGCGGGTCGAGGAGACGGATCGTTACCAGTAGCCCATTCATAACCTCCATCGTCTTTTTTATCGAAGCCTTAACAAAGGGATAAAGCTCAGCGAGGGCTGCTTTACGTTCCTCAACAGTTTTGCTGAGGATCATCTTGCGTAAGAAGAACAGGGGCTGGTCGGAACCTGCTCCATAGAACATATGCTCGGTGCGGAAAAGGCCGATGCCTTCGGCACCAAAGCTGCGGGCAACCCGGGCATCCTCAGGAGTATCTGCGTTGGTACGCACGCCCATGGTGCGGAACTTGTCAGCTAGGGTCATAAACCGCTGGAAGCGCGGATTTTCAATAGCATCCATCATCGTCAGAGAGCCGAGATAAACATTTCCCTTAGTTCCGTTCATGGTAACGATATCCCCTTCTTTCAGGACGATAGAGGAGCCGGCAATCTTGGCTTTCCGAGCCTTGACATCGACACGCAAGGCACTGGCGCCGACGATACAGCATTTACCCCAGCCGCGGGCTACAAGCGCTGCATGTGAGGTCATACCACCGCGGGCAGTCAATAGCCCGGTTGCTGCTCGCATCCCTTCAACATCTTCGGGGTTGGTTTCTTCGCGTATGAGGATAATTTTTTTACCGGAACGGGAGGCAGCTACGGCGTCCTCTGCGGTGAAGACGATTGATCCACAGGCAGCGCCGGGACCGGCAGGCAACCCCTTGACGATCGGTTTGGCTGTTTTTTCGGCATCAGGGTCGACAATCGGATGGAGGAGCTCCTCGAGCTGTTTGGGGTGGACACGCATCACCGCGGTCTTCTTATCGATGAGACCTTCATCAAGCATGTCGATTGCCATGTTAAGTGCGGCGGTGCCGGTACGCTTGCCAACCCGGCACTGGAGCATCCAGAGTTTCCCTTCCTGGATGGTGAATTCAATATCGAGCATATCGGTGAAGTGTTGCTCGAGCTTGGTACGAATATCGTCGAGTTCCTTGTAAACTGCGGGCATAACATGTTCCATACTCATAAGGTGTTTGTTCTGCTCGTTCTTTGTCTCGTCGTTAATCGGACTTGGGGTGCGAATCCCGGCGACGACATCCTCGCCTTGGGCGTTCACTAGCCACTCTCCGTAGAACTTGTTATCACCGGTGGCTGGATTGCGAGTAAAAGCGACACCGGTAGCAGAAGAATCACCCATATTGCCAAAGACCATCGCTTGGACGTTGACAGCAGTACCCCAGTCATCCGGGATGCCTTCAATCCGACGGTAGGAGACAGCCTTCTTGCCGTTCCAACTCTTGAAGACGGCAGCAATACTGCCCCAGAGCTGTGCCATGGGATCGTCAGGAAATGGTTTGCCGAGGTGTTTTGTGATTAATCCCTTGAATGACTCAGTGAGGGTTTTGAGATCATCGGCATTTAAATCAGTGTCCGATTTGTATCCCTTAACACCCTTGACCTCGTCAAACTTTTCGTCGAGGATTTTGCGGATACCTTTTCCCATAACTGGATCAATGCCTTCAGCTTTCTCCATAACTACATCGGCATACATCATGATCAAACGGCGGTAGGAATCCCAGACAAACCGTGGATTCTGGGTTTTCGCGATAATGCCGGGGATAGTGGTGGTGCACAGCCCGACATTGAGGACTGTATCCATCATCCCGGGCATGGAGGAACGGGCGCCGGAACGACAGGAGACCAAAAGTGGATTAACAGCATCGCCATATTTCATACCCATAGTAATCTTGATCTTCTTCAGCCCAGCGAGAACCTGGCCGGTCAGCTCGTCGGGGAGTTGACAACCGTTGGCATAATAGGCAGTACAACATTCAGTGCTAATGGTGAAACCTGCTGGCACGGGGATACCTAGTGAAGACATCTCCGCCAGGTTTGCTCCCTTTCCTCCCAACTGGTTCTTGTCATTAGCGTTACCTTCTGAGGATACACCGCCAAAGGTATATACGTATTTTGTCATAGATAGCGCTCCTCTAGTTTGTCAATTCAATTTTTCTGAACAATATCAACCAATCCCCAATTTGCTATGTGAGCACTGGTATTAACCTGACTTCAGACGCTGGGGGGGGGGGATAATCGTTGGCATTATGCGGTCGAGAATGATTATATTGATTTATCATGGATTTATCAAGACTTGAGCCTCTTCAAACGGCGTGAAGGCCTCCATAATCCAACGGCTGTTTTATTGTCTTACCATATAAATCTATCACTAAATGACTCGCTAGAGCAATGCTACCATGTGCGTGGGAATGACAATTTGGGTTGAATTTGTCCTCTCCACTCCGTTTCTGCTATTGTTAAATTAGAGGGTTCTCATAATTGCAGGAGGCTTCGATGAAAGAGAAAGTTCAAGCTGTATTGAATGAAATCAGACCGTCATTGCAGGCCGATGGCGGCGATGTTGTGTTGGTAGATGTCAAAGACGGTATCGTTAGCGTAAGATTGACCGGTCATTGTGCCGGCTGTCCGATGTCTACTATGACGCTTAAGAACGGTATCGAGCGGATTCTCAAGAGTCAAATCCCCAGTGTTAAAGAAGTCGTTTCTGTCTAGTTAGTTTAACGATGGAAACTCTCATCCTTGGTGTGGGTAATCCTATTCTTACCGACGATTCTGTCGGTTTCAGGATTGTGAATCTGTTGAAGGAAGCAAAGCCTGAACTGACGGTTATCGAGACGACAGAAGCCGGGCTAACCCTTCTGGAGTTGGTTGAAGGTTACGAGAGAGTTATCATCATCGATTCTGTCAGGACCGGAAATTGTAAACCCGGGCATCTCTACGAATTGACGCTTGAGCAAATAGACCCATCCTGGAATTTCTGTTCTACTCACGGCATCGATATTACGATGGCTTTCACGTTGGGACGTAAGCTCGGCAATAAGTTACCCGGCAAAATCAGCATCTATGGGATTGAAGTCGAAGATAACAAAAACTTCGGTGAAAGATGTACTGAGGAAGTCGAAAACCGCATCCCCGCAATCGCCGACGAAATCATCACCCGCGAAAAGTTATAACCATATTGTCATTCCGGTGGAAATCGGGATTCAACAATTCGGGAGATATGATGAAGGGAACACAGTCCCGGAAAAATCGAAGAGCCATTATCGATGTTCGCGGTGTGGTGCAGGGGGTCGGTTTCCGCCCCTTTGTCTATCGTCTTGCCAAACAGCATAACCTCTGCGGCTGGGTGCGCAATACTTCGGACAATGTGGAAATCGAAGTTGAAGGTAATAACACAGAAGTTCGGGGTTTCCTGAGTGAACTCAAAACCCAGTCTCCCCCGATGGCTCACATTGAACATCTCCGGGCGACTTTTTCCCCTCCTATCGGTTACACCGATTTCCTGATTCAGGACAGCCTTAGCCGGGAAGGTAAGTATCAGCTTGTTTCCCCGGACATTGCCACTTGCCGTGACTGCCGCGATGAAATATTTAATCCTGACGACCGCCGTTTTCACTACCCCTTTACCAATTGCACCAACTGCGGGCCCCGTTTCACAATCATTGAGGATATTCCGTATGACCGCCCTAAAACTACGATGCGCGAGTTCAAGATGTGTCCTCGCTGTAAACAGGAATATCTCGACCCGCGGAACAGACGTTTTCATGCTCAACCGAATGCCTGCCCTGAATGTGGACCACGGCTGGAACTGGTTGATGCCGATGGCAGACAGGTTAAATGCACCGATGTCGTTGCGAAAGCCGGTCAGCTATTGAAGCAGGGGAAGATACTGGCAATCAGAGGTCTGGGCGGTTTTCAACTCGCCTGTGATGCTACAAATCAAACTGCCGTCAGTCTGCTGAGAGAAAGGAAAAAACGACCTTCTAAGCCGTTTGCCGTGATGGCGGCAGCGTTGGATGGTATTAAAAAACACTGCCGGGTATCTAAAGAAGAAGCGCGACTGCTGGAATCACCGGAGAGCCCGATTGTTCTTCTACGGTGGAATAACAAGACCTCAAATATCACCCCTCCGGTAGCTCCTGATTTGAAATATCTGGGGATGATGTTGCCTTATACGCCGTTGCATCATCTCCTTTTACGTGAAGCAGGGCTGCCTTTGGTAATGACCAGCGGTAATCTCAGCGAAGAGCCGATTGCCAAAGATAATGATGAAGCCCTCGTCAGACTGAGAAATATCGCCGACTATTTCCTGTTACACAATCGCGGGATTTATGCCCGTTACGACGATAGTGTCTATATGGCCGAAGGTGGCAACAAGCCGGTTGCCCTCCGTCGTGCCCGCGGTTATGCGCCGTATCCCATTCACTTACCCTTCAAATCGAAACAGATTCTTGCCTGCGGGGCGGAATTGAAAAATACCTTCTGTCTGACGCGTGACGAACATGCCTTTGTCAGTCAGCACATCGGCGATATGGAAAACGAAGAAACACTAGAGCATTTTGAGAATACTGTCGAGCTTTACAAACGGCTTTTCCGCATCGAGCCGGAGATTATTGCCTGTGATATGCACCCCGAATATCTGCCCAGCAAGTACGCTCATCGTATCGCAGCAGAACGGAAGTTAAAACTTGTGCCGGTACAACATCACCATGCCCATATCGCCAGTTGTATGGTGGAAAACAATGTAGAAACTCCTGTCATCGGTGTTGCCTTCGATGGGGTCGGTTATGGTACCGACGGTGCTATCTGGGGTGGTGAGTTTTTGGTTGCCGACTGGTCAGGTTTCCGTAGGCTGGGTCACTTTGAATATGTTCCGATGCCGGGTGGTGCTGCCGCTATCAAGAAGCCGTATCGTATGGCACTGGGTTATCTTTACTCGCTACTCGGCGATGATTTCTCACTGGAGGGCTTACCTCTGGCTAAACTCAATCCTGTGGAGACTGGTATAATAAGACAACAGGTACAAAAACGGGTTAATTGCCCCTTAACTTCCAGCGCCGGCAGACTTTTCGATGCCGTTGCCTCTTTGGCAGGCATGGGTTACGAAATCGATTATGAGGCTCAAGCGGCAATTGCACTGGAGATGCAGGCACCGGATAGAATAAGGAAAAACAGTGCCAGTACTTATCCCTTCTCGTTTGCCGAAGAGTCGGGGGTTACTGTCGTGAAATTGGGAGATTTATTCTCATCGGTGGTCGATGATATTAGAAATGACATCGCTGTCTCCGAAATATCATTAAAATTCCATCGGAGTGTGGCAAAAATAGCTGTCAATATGTGTACAATGATTTTCTCTAAAACCGGAATAAAACAGGTGGCTTTGAGCGGTGGCGTTTTTCAGAATCGTTTACTTTTGAAATTGACGATAGCAGAATTAAATCAGGGCGGTTTTGAGGTTCTTACCCACCATCTCGTACCCTGTAATGATGGCGGCTTGTCTCTGGGGCAGGCAGTGATTGCTAATTTTAAGAAGGGTTAAGAAAATGTGTCTGGCAATACCGGCATTGATTAAGAAAGTCGAAGA
>CAIWXV010000039.1 GCA_903916765.1 uncultured Dehalococcoidia bacterium
GTTCGATTCTGGGCCTCGGCACCATCTGCGGAAGTAGTTCAGTGGTAGAATGCCTCCTTGCCAAGGAGGAGGTCGCGAGTTCGAACCTCGTCTTCCGCTCCATTCATTTTTCAAGCATCGCCACTCCTGTGTTATAATTCCGCTATGAAGGTCTCAGAAATCGGGGAATTCGGGCTGATTGAACGCCTTTCACGCATGGCTGATAAATCCAAGGACAAAACCCAGGAAGCATGGAAACAACTCATTGTGGGTATCGGCGACGATGCTACCGCTTACCTCAACGATAGCTCGATTCAATTAGCCACAGTCGATTCTCTCGTGCAGGGTATCCACTTTTCGCTGGCATATACTTCGTGGAAAGAACTGGGCTGGAAATCTTTAGCCGTCAATCTCAGCGATATTGCGGCGATGGGCGGTTTACCCCGCTATGCACTGGTTTCTCTGGGTCTGCCGGGCAATACCGAAGTCGAGAATGTCATCGCTCTTTATCGAGGTATGATTGAACTTGCCAAGCAATTCGGAGTCGCTGTAGTCGGTGGAGATACCGTCGGTTCCCCGGTTCTTTTTATCAGCATCACTGTTTTAGGTAGTGCAAATAATGAAAAAGGAGGTCTTTTGAAACGTTCCGCGGCAAAACCCGGCGATGAAATAGCCGTCACCGGCCATCTGGGAGCCTCTGCCGCCGGACTGGAAATGCTGACCAAACACCTGCATTTTAGCGTCAGAGATACAGCGCAACTCAAAAACGCTCATCTCAAGCCATACCCACGTATTACCGAAGGACGGCTTCTGGTAGAAAGCGGCGTCAGGTGCGGTATGGACATCAGCGACGGTTTAATCGGCGACCTGACTCATATCTGTCAGGAAAGCCATGTCGGCGCTCTAATCGATACTAACCTCGTTCCGATATCACTCCCAGTTAAAACATGTTTCGGAAAGAGAGCTCTGGAAATGGTATTGACCGGAGGTGAGGACTACGAACTACTCTTTACCACCGATAAGAGAGTGATGAGCAAGATTAAAAAGGCAATTCAATGTCCCGTGACCGTCATCGGGGAAATCACGGCTGATAAATCCAATGAGGTAAAACTAATCGATAGTCATGGGAAACAAGTTAAAATTAAAAAAACAGGCTGGGACCACTTCCGTATAAGGACTTAGAGGCTTTGGTAATTCAACAAGGTTATTCAAAATCTCCTCTCCCCAGCGTGGGAGAGGGTGAGAGCGAGGGGGAAAATAAACCTCACCCTCACCCAGACTTCTCCCATCAAGGGAGAAGAGAATATCAAGGTAAAATAGTATGAACTGTTTGAAATTAGTGACACATAGCCCGGAACAAACCCAAAAGCTCGGCGTAAGCATCGGTAAACTAGCTGAGCCGGGAGATATTTTGCTACTCGTCGGGAAGCTGGGTGCCGGTAAAACATGTCTCACGCAGGGCATTGCATGGGGACTCAATATCAATGAATACACCCTCAGCCCATCCTTTGTCATTATGCGGGAATTGCATGGTCGTCTGCCCCTTTATCATATGGACTTTTACCGTCTGGACAAAATAGAGGAAATCAGAGACCTTGGACTAGACGATTACCTGTACGGCAAAGGCATTTGCGTTATAGAGTGGGCAAACAAAGGGCTGGATGTTCTTCCTGAAGACCACCTTTTGATTAGAATCGATTACATCTCCGAAAATGAGCGCAGTTTCATCATTGAGCCGAATGGTGAGCACTACATCAGGATGCTGTCACAATTGAAAAATTCGATTATTTGTCCGTAGAGAGGCTGAAGCAATGATATTAGCAATCGATACTGCCACCGATACCGCAAGTCTGGCATTGGTACGCGATGGAATCATCCTGGCGGAGTTTAGCTGGCGTGCGGAGCAAAACCACACGACACAACTTCTCCCGAATCTGGCACGGCTCTTCGAAATGACCAAATCCAGTCCGAAATCTCTCACCGCTATTGTTGTGGGAAAGGGACCGGGCAGTTTCAATGGTCTGAGAGTTGGTATCGGTGCCGCTAAAGGACTCGCCTTTAGTCTGGGCATACCGATTATCGGCATCAATACTCTGGAGATAGTCGCCTACCAGTACTCCGAGACCGGCTTACCTGTCTGCCCTATTTTCAATGCCGGCAGGGATGAGATAGTTACTGCCACATACCGGAAAACCCGTAAAAAGTGGCGACAACGTACCACCGAACATATTACCACCATCGAACAACTCTGCTCGGAGATAACAGTAAAAACCCTGTTTTGCGGTGAGTATGTGCCCGTCATCAAAGAAAAACTACAGGCTTTGCTCAAAGACAAAGCTATAATAGCTTCACCGACAACAGATTTAAAACGCGCCGGCTTTCTGGCAGAATTAGGCATGAGACGATTGGAGGCGAGCGACTTCGATAATCCGGCTACGTTACAACCAATCTATCTTCGCCGACCGCCTATTACAGAAGCAAAACGCCGGTAGAGAATATCACCTGATTTCTAACCCATTCTGGAAGGGAAAAACCCAAACATGTTAATATAGATAAAGAAATGGCTAACTGGCCCCAAGTTTCACTTAGCAGTACCGATGGTTATACCCACTGTTTCGGTTGCGGACAGGATAACCCCATCGGTCTGAAATTAAAGCTAGAACCGGATGGTAAAGGGCTTAGAGCCGAGTTCACTCCCGGCGAACAATATCAGGGCTGGCCCGGATACCTTCACGGCGGTATCACTACCTGTATCCTCGATGAAGCAATGAACAATACTGCCGGTTTAGGCGGTCTGCGTTGTATTACCGCACGATTAGAAACGAGATTTATCCACCTCATTCCCATCAATCAGCCACTGGTTATTACCGCTCACGTCACCAAAAAAACCAGGAAGGTAATTCAGACTGCCGGAAAGATTAGCCTGACAAACGGCTCCGTCGCCGCAGAAGCAACCGGCACTCACTTTGTCGCTAATAACGTCTGATATAAACTACCAAGGAGGAGGCAACTGAACACCCCAAACATAAATAACCGGCGAACCGTCCTCTGGGATATGGATGGGACAATTGTAGACTCATCCGACTATCATAGGATTGCGTGGCGAGAAACCCTACGCAATCACGGTGCAGAACTCACGGAAGAAAACTTCAGATATGCTTTTGGAAGAAGAAATGATGAGAACATCCGCAAATTCATCGATGAGCATCTTTCTCAGCAGGAAATAGATAGCATCGGGAAAGAAAAGGAAATAACCTTCCGCAATTTGATAAAAGACAGTATCAAGCCGTTTCCCGGTGCAATCGAACTGATAAAATCGCTTGCGGAGGCCGGGTTCCAACAAGCTATCGTATCGTCCGCACCAATCGAAAATATCCGATTAATCACAAAAGTTCTGGGTATCAAAAGCTACTTCAAACTCGTTATTTCCGGAGATGACGTCACAAAAGGCAAGCCCCACCCACAGGCATTTCTGCTCGCTGCCGGAAAACTGGGTATCGAGCCGAAGAACTGTGTCGTGATGGAAGATGCCATAACCGGCGTTACCGCTGCCAAAGCAGGGGGCATGCATTGTATAGCAGTAACGAATACCGACCATAAAGATAGATTATCGCCCGCCGATATCGTTACTGACAGCCTCGAAAAAATAACGACTAAAACCATCGAAAAACTTCTGGAATAATACGAAACAATTTACCGATAAGGAGCAGACAATGGAAAAGTCTCTAGTACTTATTAAACCCGATGCGATAAAACGGAATATTACCGGTGCTATTATCAATCGTTTCGAGCAACGCGGTCTGAAAATAGTGGCACTCAGAATGCTGCATATGGATGAGGCCTTAGCCAAACGCCATTATGCCGTCCATCAAGGTAAGCCTTTCTTCGATGGGCTAGTCAAATACATCACTTCCTCCCCTACCATCGCTATCGTCTTCGAGGGAAACAATGCCATCGAATTGATAAGAAAAACGATGGGAGCTACCGACCCTGTGAAAGCGGAGAAAGGTACCATCAGAGCTGACTTCGGGGTGGATATTCAGAATAATACCGTGCATGGCTCGGATTCACCGGAAAATGCGGCAAAAGAAATAATAATATTCTTCGCCGAGAAGGAAATCTTTAACTACTGAATTCTGATGACCGGAGTAGCTTGACTCCACAGTTCATCGAGCTGATAAAACTCACGCTCTGCCTGTGAAAAGATGTGGATGAGCACATCGCCGTAATCATATAACAACCAACCGGAGCTAGCTGTTCCCTCTTGATGAAGAGAGCGGGCGCCTTGCTTTTTCAGCGTCTGTTCGATTTCGTCGCCGATGGCTTTTAATTGACGGCCGCTTTCACCACTACAAACTACAAAATAATCGGCGAAAGTGCATATCTTACTGACATCGAGTAAAACGATATCCGCGGCTTGCTTCTCGCCTGCCGCTTCTACCGCTTTACGCGCAATTTCTATACCTTCCAGAAATCTCCTCCCCTCTACCTACAGGTATTCAGGTTGCCTATATTATACCATCATATGACGTACAGTGTTTCAACTGAATTTCGACAATCAAACATCAGGGCAAATATTATGCGATAATTACTATTAATGAACAAATTATGCTTTGGTACTGCCGGTTCACCCCGTAATCCCGTCAATCTATCGACTGCCGAAGGCATCAAACGTATCGCTGAGCTAGGACTGGATTGCATGGAAATTGAGTTCGTTCAAGGCGTCAGGATGAGCAAAGAAACGGCTCAGCAGGTAGCCGCCATTGCCACTAATAGAAGCATCAAACTTTCGGTTCATGCCCCTTACTTTATCAACCTGAATGCCCGCGAACCGGAGAAAGTTATCGCCAGTCAAGGCAGGTTGATACAATCCGCACGTGTCGCCTCACTCTGTGGCGCTAAAGATATCGCTTTTCATGCCGCATTCTATATGGGTGATTCACCGGCAAAAGCCTACGATGCAGTTAAAAAATACTTATCAGAGGTTCTGAAACAACTATCGGACGAAAAAGTCGATGTTACCATGAGACCCGAAGTGATGGGGAAAATCAGTCAGTTCGGCACGCTCGATGAATTGCTCAATCTATCTTCTGAAATCGACGGAGTTTTGCCGTGTATCGATTTCGCACACTGGCACGCAAGAACCGGAAAATATAACTCATATGAAGAATTTAGCGGTGTCCTGTCAAAAATTGAAAAAAGACTCGGGGAAAACGCCTTGAAGAATATGCACATTCATGTAGCGGGTATCGCTTACGGCAACAAAGGGGAACTCAATCACCTTAATCTGCAGGATTCTGATTTCCAATATGAAGAACTATTGAAGGCACTTAACGATTTCAGTATCGGCGGATTGTTAATCTGTGAAAGCCCAAACCTGGAAGACGATGCTCGCCTGCTCCAGTCTATCTACACGAACCTGCACAATAAACACCGTTAGAAAATCGGAGTTTTTGCAAAGACAATCAAGTAACCAGAATTACCAGTTGCTGCGAGAATTACCCCTTGCATCGGAAAAACCGCCCCTTGCCACAAAGGAACTCTTACCTCTCAAATTAGAAGGACGCTTGGGATGGATAACCACTTTACGCGATTCGCCTTCGCCGATGCTCTCGGTATAAACCACCGAACTATCAGCCAATGTCATATGAATGATACGTCGCTCATAAGCAGGCATCGGCTCCAGTGTAAAGGGAGAGCCTTTAGTTTTCACATGCTCTGCCATCCGTTGTGCCAAAGCCTTTAACGCATCATAGCGACGTTGTTTATAACCCTCGGCATCTATGACAATCGGTATCCATGTATCTGTCTGGTGCCCTACAACCAATCTGACGATATATTGGAGAGATGATAAAGTTTGCCCGCGATGACCAATGAGAATTCCCAAGTCATCTCCTTCGATATTGAATGCAATCGGAGCTGTGTTAGGTCCGCCGCCTTCATCGGGATAAGTACCGGGAACGATTGTGCCCTCCACTCCCATAAGCGCTAATAGTTTCTCCAGAATACCTTTGGCAATATTAACGACATCCGGATGTGCCGTTGCAGACAGATCCAGTTCTGTGATGAGTCCTACACTAATCCTTGCTTCCTCAGCCCCCAAGCCAAATAGGCCACCGCTTTTGCCTTCGCTTAGTACAGTTATGTTAACATCTTCCCGACTAACACCTAACTGTTCCAGAGCTTTGGCAATTGCTTCATCTACAGTTTTAGCGCTTATTTCCAGATTTTCCATATCGGTTTCCTTTTCTCAGTTTTCTGCGAATCAGCGATAACATCACGAGCAATACTATCAATCTGTTTTGACGGCGGTAGTTTTTTAGATTCGGACGCCAGTTTCGACGTCTTATTAGCATCGTCTTGCTTCTTACCAAACATATCAGACAATCCACCCCAACCAGTGACAAAATACTGCATAATAATTCCGATGATATTGGAGACTACCCAGTATAGAGCCAGACCGCTGGGGAACGAGAGAGTCATAAAAGCAAACAGGAGCGGCATCATCACCAGCATCATTTGACTCTGTGACTGTTGCTGAGGAGTGGCAGACTTCGGTGTCACCATTTTCTGTTGAAGCCACATTGTACCGCCTACCAGAATCGGCATAATGTATAACGGATCGGCTGCACCGAGGTTCAGCCAGAGGAAACTACTGTTCAGAGGTACCATAGGGAAGACTAATGACCATGACGGATATAAATGCTGCGACAGGTTTAGCAGCGCTTCAGGGGCAATCGCCAGGACACGAATAATCGATTGGTAGAGAGCTATCCAGATAGGCGTTTGGATCAACATCGGCAGAATACAACCGATATTCGCAACCCCTGTCTCTTTAAGGAGTGCCGCCTGTTCTTTTGCCATCCGCTGTGAATCTTTACCGTACTTTTTCTGAAGTTCTTGAATCTTAGGTTGAAGATCCTGCATTTTCTTGCTGGCTTGAAGTTGCTTCTTAGTAAGCGGATACATCGCCGCTTTGATAATAATGGTAAAGGCGATAATCGCTAATCCGGGGCTATTGAAGATATATTTGGAAACCACGATGAGAATATTTATCATCGGGTTCAAGATAATAAGTTGCCAGATTGCTCCAATATCCAAAGGATATTACCTCACTTCACCGTGCTAAGAGAAAACGTCTGTTTTGTATGCGTGGTAGGATTCAAACCATACAGGTTATCTTTGATAGTGTGAACATAAATGACACCATTATAAGCAAAGAGAGGTGCCTTTATGCCCTCGGAAAAACTTTCCACTTCTTCCTGACTTTTATTCAGAGTATTGATAAGGTAAACTTTACCGGTCTTTTTGTATAAATCGGTGGTTGCTACCGCGATTGAATCATTCATTACCACAGGCGAAGAACTGATAGAGTCACCGAGTACATACTTATAAACCAGACTGCCATTGCCGGCATTCAATGCGTAGACATTACCATCAAGACATGGGGCATAAATAACCCCATTGAGAACTACCGGTTTTGCCCAGAACCAACTCTGTGGATTGTCTGCATCTTTATCAGTAGAAGGAAATTCCCAGACCAATTGACCGCTTGTAGCATCCAGTGCATAGAAGTGCCGGCTGAAATCGCCGATATAGACCCTGCCATCGTAAACTACCGGGGTAGAATTGATAGCACCATCGAATTCATACTCCCACTTTAGAGCACCGGTAATAGCATCCAATGCATAGAGCTTTTTATCGAAACTGCCGATGTACAGTGTATTGCCTTCAACAACGGGTCCCGACCAAACTTTTTTGCCGATATCAAAACTCCACTTCTTATAAAGGCGATCGGTATCCAGAGCATAAACCATACCGTTAGAGGTTGAGAAGTAAACCATATCATTAGCTATAACCATTCCGCCGATAACAGAGGCACCCATATTCCCATCAAGTGGATAACGCCGATCTTCCTGCAACTGATTATCGACAAATGTATAGGCATATACTTTGCCATCGGTCCCGCCGATGTAAACTATTTTGTTTTGAACCACCGGTGAAGAGTAGAGAACCACAGCAGAAGTTGAAGAACCGCCACAAGACGGCAGACAGCTCAAACCGCTCGATGACGGAACTAGCAGTTGAACAGGAGACCCGAGGATTTCACCACTAGTCGCATCGATGGCAATAATTTTGCCGTTCATAGAAGCCACAAACAAAACACCATCGGATACGGCGCCGCCCGCCCAACCACGTGAGGTAACACCTGCGGTACAACCTGACACGATGAGCATACTCAGGACAAGTACCGATACGATAACCAAAAGTATCTTATTTTTAATATTCACCTAATTCTTTGCTCCAATATGATTCCTCATGGAACCGGGTCGTAACCGCCGGCATTAAAAGGATTACAGCGAACGATGCGCTTTGTCCCCATCCAAACACCCTTAAAGATGCCATACCTGTTAATCGCCTCATACGTGTACTGAGAACAGGTAGGTGTGAAGCGACATGACGAGGGAAGCACCTGCGATATCGTAGATTGGTAAAGTTTAATCAACTGTAGGCAAAACTCTTTCACTTTATTTCACTGATTAAGACGTTGTCGGGTCGGTTTCTAATATCTTTGCCCGTAACAACAAACTCTTAACTGCTTTATTCAGTTCGTCAAAGTCTGCGTGAGCTGAAACAGGGCGAGCAATGAAGACGATATCCCATCCTGGTCTGAGTGGTGTTAAACGGGTAATCTCGCGGAGTAGTCTCTTTACCCTGTTTCTGACGACTGCGTTGCCTATTTTTTTACTAACCGAAAAACCGCATCTGGAAAGAAGAAGCCTATTAGGTAAAGCCCTCAGGACCAACAAGTCACAAGCCCGCGAAATGCCCTGTGTATAAACCACTGCATATTGTTCCGGCTTGGTAAGGCGCTCTATTCCTCCCGTGACGTCCCTCCAGACGATTTCATCCTCAGACTACGGTCAGACGCTTGCGGCCCTTCTGACGCCTTGCCTTCAGAACGTCTCGACCACCCCTGGTACTCATTCTCTTTAGAAAACCGTGTTCGCGCTTCCGCGGTATTTTCTTTGGTTGATAAGTTCTCTTTGTTGCCACGTTAATTTAACCTCAAATACTAGTTACGGAGTCGGCTGTTGATTAGTATCATTAACAGCCGGGGCAGGATTAACAACCGGAGTAGGATTAATGACCGGGGCACGATTACCCACCGATGCCGTAAAAACATGCTCGGAAACGTAGGGTAGTAATGCCAGCTGTCGCGCCCGCTTGATAGCAGTTGCCAGGGCACGTTGATGTTTGGCACATGTTCCGGTACGGCGGCGAGGGTCAATCTTCGCCCTATCCGATACATAATTCCGTAGCTTCTCCGGACTTTTGTAATCGATTACTTCATTTTTGTTAGCGCAAAAAAAGCAAACTTTGCGCTTCGGCACATATCTCGTCCGATTCGTTCTCATTGTTCTTGGTCTAGCTGATCTCTCTGTAGTCACTGTTTACGAACTCCATTAATAATTAAAAGGGGATATCTTCCGGTCCAACTTCGCTTGGTCCAACTTCACCGACATCGCCCTCTTCTGTTTTAGCTTCACTGGCAGGAGCGGCTCCCTGTCTATCAAGGAACTTAACCCTATCGGCAATAATCTCATTTCTTGCCCTTTTTTGACCGTCCTGTCCTTCCCACGTATGCAAACGCAATCGCCCTTCGACATAGACCAGTCTGCCCTTAGTCAGAAACTGATTGCACTGTTCTGCCAGTTTCCCCCAGGCAACCACGGAAAACCATTCGGTTTCCTCTTTACGCTCTCCGTCAGGAGCAGTATACCGCCAATTAGTGGCAATACGGAACGAAGTCACCGGCCGCCCACTTGGGGTAAAGCGCATTTCCGGCTCGCTCCCCAGATTACCAATAACTGTCATCCTATTAAGACTCACCATCGTCTCAAAACTCCTTACGACCTCAACGAGTATCCAGGAGAGAGTCCGTTCTACCCAATTTTGACCAGAAGATGACGTAAAACATCCTCAGAAAATCTGAGGCTTGTTTCCAATTCTCGGTTTAGATTAGGCTTCATCTCGAACTTGAGCAGGATATAATTCCCTTCCATGGAATGTTTTATAGGATAGGCAAGTCGTCTTTTACCCCATGGTTGAGCATCAGAGATTTCGCCACCCTTACCGGTAATGAACTTCTTAACATTATCGATATCGGTAGTGAGTTTCTCTTCAGTTAGTTCCGGATTAAAGATTATAATCAGTTCGTATTTGTTTATTTTTTTTGTTTCAGCCACTTTTTCCGTAACCATTCACTCCACCAGTAAATTAGATTATTAAGACACAATAATATAGCATACTACACTAAAGGGGCACAAGACAAGTGCCACTAATTCAAGCGACATCAGCTTGACAGCAGTGATCCGACCTTGATAGACTTTTTACTGGATATAAGCGTCAGTTATCTTTAATGGCCTGTTGGTGCAGCGGTTTAGCATATCTCCCTGTCACGGAGAAGATCGCGGGTTCGAATCCCGCACAGGTCGCCATACTTTCTAAACTTTATCCCTTTCAATCATACCCAACACTATCGCTTCATTAGAGTCCATTTATGCTGAGAAGCAGCACTGACAAGAACTGATTCTATAAACGCCATACCGATAACACCATCGTCAACCGTAGGGAAATCATACCCCTCGTGAGATTCTCCTCTCATTGCAGCACGAATCGCTTTGTACGCCTCCCTGTAAATATTAGCGAATGCCTCTATGACTCCTTCCGGATGGCCGAGCGGAAGACGACTTGCCTGCTTAGACTCATCACAGAGGAAAGGTGCCCCTTTCGAATAAGTGACAGATTGTCCATTCGGCATTTTAGCCGCAAGGTAATTGGCACTATCCTGATTCCAGTAGAGCCCCATTCTCGTGCCGTAAATTTTGATATTCAGACCGTTTTCTTCTCCTGTGGAGACCTGGGAGATGTGCAATAGACCCTCGGCACCACCTATATAATGTAGAAGAACACTACCCTCCTCATCAAGGACATTCCCTGGGATAAAAGAGGAGAGGTCGGCACACAATTCCTTAATTTTAAAACCGGTAATATAACGAGCCAAGTTTTCCGCATGAGTTCCAATGTCGCCCACAGTGCAGAAAGCCCCGGATAACTCCGGATTAAGCCGCCATACTTGAGTGCGCCATGTCTCGGCAGTATCCTCCAGAAAGCGTGATAGCCATCCTTGCGGATACTCGACAACAACCTTATTAATTGTACCTAACATCCCGCTACTCACCATAAAACGTGCTTGTTTCACCATCGGGTAGCCGGTATAAGTATATGTGAGCGCAAAAACTTTGCCGGTTTGCGCCACGATTTTCCTTAATTTCCTCGCTTCGGCAAGAGTGCAGGTCATCGGCTTATCACAAATAACATGAAATCCTGCTTCAAGGAAAGTTTTTGCGATGTCGAAATGATACACATTAGGAGTAGTGATAGAAACGAAGTCGATACGTTTACCGGCAGGCAGAGAAGCCTCTTTCTCTGCCATATCACGATAATTTGAATAAACCCGCGCAGGGTCAAAATAGATTTTTTTACCGCTCCGTTTTGATTTCTCAGGGTTGGAGGATAATGCCCCTGCGACAAAATCGGCTTGACCATCGAGTATCCCTGCCATACGGTGAACGGGCCCGATAAAAGAGCCGAGACCCCCACCCACAAGGCCTCCAAGAAGTTTTCGATCTCTCATTTTTAACCCCCGATTCAATTATTACTAAATCCTCGCCTTATATAATTTGTGTCTATTATATACCATCAAAAGAATTATCATCCATTCTCCTAATGAACAATTTGCCGATTTTGTCAGGATTACCGCGCCGTTTGACTAGATTTAGTCCGCAAAGTAAAATATTGTGATAAACTACGTAATCGAACATCCGCATAGATAAAACAAACAAATATATAGGGGAGATGACTTCAAATGAAAAATATCGCTAATGTCAAAGCAGGTATCGTTGCCGTCAGCCGAAACTGTTTTCCCATCGAACTCTCTGAGGAAAGACGGAAAAAGGTTGTGGCGGCATGTCGTCGCAAACAAATCCCTCTGATTGAGATTGAATCGATTATCGAAAGCGAGAATGATATCAACCGCGTGATGGACGAAATTAAAAACAAAGGCGTCAATGCTCTGGTCTTATATCTCGGTAATTTCGGACCGGAAGGACCTACATCGATACTGGCACAGAAATTCGAGGGGCCGGTGATGCTCTGCGGTGCCGCCGAGGAAACACAAGACAATCTCTTTAATGGCAGAGGCGATGCTTATTGCGGAATGTTAAGTGCCGTTTATAATATGGGACTGAGGAAAGTAACGACTCATATCCCCGAATATCCCATCGGCATGCCCTCCGAGATTGCCGGTATGATTGAAGAATTTATTCCGGTAGCCCGTGTCATTCTCGGATTGAAGAACCTGAAAATCTTCTCTTTCGGGCCGAGACCGCATGACTTTTTCACCTGTGAGTCACCCATCAGGCCTATTTTAGGGCTGGGGGTTGAAATTATGGAGAACAGTGAGCTTGACCTCTATGATATCTTCCTGAAAGCAAAAGATGATCCTTTAACAAAGAGCATCAAAAAGGAAATCAAGGAAGAAATCGGGAGTAATATCGCTCCTGCTTTACTTGATAAGCTGGCACAATATGAAGCTGCTCTTACAAAGTTTTACGGAGACAACCTGGGAGCATCGGCATACGGGATTTTTGCCAACAAATGCTGGCCTACATTCGAACCTTATTTCGGATTTGCCCCCTGCTACACCAATTCCCGATTAGCTACCAAGGGCATTACCGTTGCCTGTGAAGCCGATATCTACGGCGCCATATCCGAATATATCGCAATGGCTGCCACAGAATCGCCTGCTACAATCCTTGATATTAACAACACTGTTCCCTCCGACTTGATTAAAGAAGCAGGAAAGAAAGTGGGTAACTACAAATCCACCGACCTTTTCATGGCATTCCACTGCGGGAATACGTCAAGCTCCTGTATGAAAACCTTCAGGCTTCAGCATCATTTGATCATGCACCGACTTCTTGAAGGGGACAAACCGCCGACTATTACTTACGGTACCCTCGAAGGCCAAATAAAACCCGGTGATATCACCCTGATCCGTGTACAACCGAACAATGATACAGAAATAAAAGCGTTTGTCTCTGAGGGAGAATCTCTTGACCTAGCCCACCATTCATTTGGAGCTACTGGTGTGTTTGCCATCCGCGAAATGGGACGATTCTACCGTCATATTCTTCTGGGGAAAGGTTTTACCCACCATGTTGCCGTTGCCTTCGGGCCTGCCGGTAAAACTATCTTTAGCGTCCTGAAAATGCTCGGGGTCAAAGATGTTTACTCCAATCTCCCTAAGGGAGTCTACTACCCGGGAGAAAACCCTTTCATTTAGCGGGTTGGCATAGTATAGTAAAGTTATACTGAGGAGAAGTTGAATGAATAAGGTTTTTCCTGGCGTCGATGAAGCGGTAGCTGATATTCCCGATGGTTCCTCTATTGCTATTGGCGGATTTTTCACCTGCGGTACACCGGTACCTCTTATTCAAGCACTTGCCAGACAGGGGGCTAAGAATCTAACCTTAATCTGTCAGCAAATGGGACCGGGTAGCGAGGATATTAACCAGTTGGTTCTTAACAAGCAAATCAGGAAAGCAATCTGCAACTATCCATTCTATCGCTCGGCAACACAGGGATCTAAATCTCCTTTCGAGAAAGCTGTCCGTGCTGGAGAAATCGAAGTTGAGGTTTACCCTATGGGCACCTTCATTGAAAAACTAAGAGCAGGCGGTTCCGGCATTGCCGCTTTCTATACTCCTACGGGAACAGGCACCATAGTCGAGAAAGGAAAAGAGAAACGGGTCTTCAACGGACGTGAGTATCTCATGGAAACTGCTCTGAAGTGCGATTATGCCTTCGTTTACGCTTATCAGGGAGACTCAATGGGCAACCTCACATGCCGCAAGACAGCTCGTAATTATAATCCGGAAATGGCAAAGGCCGCTAAAGTAACCATTGCCGCTGTCGAGAATCTGCTCAAACCCGGAGAACTTAATCCCGATATGGTACATATCCCGGGTATTTATGTCCAGCGGGTAGTAAAAGTAGCCAGACCCCAATATGTACCCAGTCTATAGATTATCAGGAGAGAACTAAAATGGTCAGGAAGTTTGAAGGACTGCCGAGAGAATTAATTGCCCTGAGGGTAGCGAGGGAATTGGAAGACGGTACCTATGTCAATCTTGGTATCGGTATACCGACCCTTGTTTCCAACTGGATTGAGGGGAGAGATATTATTTTGCAAGCAGAAATCGGCATGCTTAACACCGGACCATTAGCTGAGGGGGATAATATCGACCAGGACCTCATCAATGCCGGATGCCAGCCGGTCACAGAACTACCCGGAGCATGCTATTTCTCTGATTTCGAATCCATATCTATGATTCGCGGTGGTTTTATTGATGTAGCCGTACTGGGCTCACTGCAGGTTTCAGAAAAAGGAGATATGGCTGGTTGGTTCAACCCGGAGCGAGGCTTTACAGGAGGCGTCGGTAATATCGGCGGTTCTATGGACCTGGCAGTCGGAGCAAAAAAAGTCATTATCGCTATGACACACTTGACAGACAAAGGCGATCCCAAGATTGTCAAAGAATGCACCTATCCTTTAACAGCAAAAGGCGTCGTCAAACTTATTATGACCGACCTCGCCGTTATTGAGGTGACACCACAAGGACTTCTGCTTAAAGAAGTAGCACCAGGAGTGAGCGCAGAAGATGTTCAGTCAGTTACCTATGCCAAATTAATAATCAGCCCCAACCTAATTGAGATAGGATTATAAACAATCTAGAATATCAGCTGTACAATCATCAAATAGAGTAATATGCACAATCACTTGACAAGAACGGCAGGAAATTCTTACAATCTTCATGGATGCTCGTTATAGACCATTAATTATTTAATAAATATTGTTACTTCCCAAAGTAAAATATATTTCTAATGAAAAAGGAGTTAGTTAACATGGATTGGGGAATGGCAAATCGATTATCACGAATAATACAGCCGGATGGGCACACCTTGATTATGCCGGTAGACCACGGATATTTTCAGGGCCCCACCAGAAAACTGGAACAGCCTCGCAAAACACTCGAGCCGATAATGCCCTACTGTGATGCTCTTTTCATCACCAGAGGTGTATTGCGTTCATCGGTGGACCCAGAAAATGCCAAACCGATTGTTCTCAGAGTATCCGGCGGCACCAGTGTCGTCGGTAAAGACCTGGCGAACGAAGGGCTTACCACTTCGATAGAAGAGGCAATCCGCCTTAATGTTTCGGCTATAGGCCTCTCGATTTTCATCGGTACTGATTATGAGAAAGATTCATTACTGAATCTGGCAAAGTTAGCTGATGACGGAGAAAAATACGGCATACCCGTAATGGCAGTGACAGCTGTAGGTAAAGAACTGGAAAAACGTGATGCACGTTATCTCGCACTGGCTTCCCGCATTGCCGCCGAATTAGGTGCAAGAGTCGTAAAAACCTACTGGTGCGAAAACTTTGCAAAAGTAGTAACCGGATGTCCTGTTCCTGTAATTATGGCAGGCGGTCCTAAAGTCGACACCGAATTACAAGTATTCGAATTCGTTTATGACGGAATGCAAAACGGAGCTATCGGTGTGAATCTGGGCAGAAATATCTGGCAGAATCCTTTCCCAACGGCAATGATTAAGGGAATTCGTTCTATTATCCACGAAAACGCAACTCCGAAACAGGCTCAGGAGATATACGACGGCGAAAAAGCTAAGGCTTCATAAAGTTTTAACTGCCACTGATAAGGAGATATAGAATGAAAGTTGCTATGTGGTATAACAATCGGGATGTCCGTATTGAAGAGAAGCCTACTCCTAAAATCGGACCTGGTGAAGTATTAGTCCGAGTAGAGGCTAGCGGCATCTGCGGTAGCGATGTTATGGAATGGTACCGCATCGACCGTGCACCATTGATACTGGGGCATGAGGTTAGCGGGCAAATTATATCCGTAGGAGAAGGAGTCAAACGCTATAAGGAAGGCGATAGAGTGGCGCTCGCCCATCATGTTCCATGCAATACCTGTCACTATTGTCTGAGCGGTCATCACACCGTTTGCGAAACTCTCCGCAAGACAAACTTCGACCCCGGCGGTTTTGTCGAGTATGTCAGAATGCCGGCTATCAATGTAGACCGCGGCTTGTTTGTAATACCCGACCACGTATCCTACGAAGATGCATCTTTTGTCGAGCCGTTAGCTTGTGTACTTCGCGGCCAAAGAATTGCACGCATGCAACTTGGTAGTACCGTCATCGTTATCGGCGCCGGCATTGCCGGACTAATGCATGTGATGCTTGCACACGCCCTCGGAGCAGGCAAGGTAATCGCAACAGATCTTAGTGAATACCGTCTTGAAGCGGCAAAACGCTTAGGTGCTGATTTCGCAATAAATGCCAAAGAGGACTTACCCGCCCGTCTACGAGAAATAAACCACGGACTTCTGGCAGATTTGATAATAGTATGCGCCGGGGCCCCTTCTGCCATTGCTCAATCTATGGAATCAGTGGAGCGAGGCGGAACAATCCTCTTCTTCGCAACTACAAATCCCGGTGCTGCCACACCGATTTCGATGAATGAACTTTTCTGGCGCACTGAGATAACCCTCACCTCTTCCTATGGTGGCAGTCCAGGTGATTACCAAGCTGCGTTGGATTTAATTGGAGCCAAGACTATTCCGGTGCATCAGATGATTAGCCATCGTCTGCCTTTAGCGAAAGCAGGTTTGGGTTTCCAGTTGGTCGCCGAGGGACATAATTCCCTTAAGGTAATAATCGAACCCCAAAAATAATAATTGGAGGTAATTGATGATTTATAAAATACTCGATAACAAAAGCGTTGTTGACTATGTATTGAATATCCCTTCAGTGAGTAAAATGTTCTCACACAAGGAAGCTGTAACTGCCCGTGAGGTGGGAGACGGCAATCTCAATCTTGTCTTCATTGTGAGCGACGACAAAAATAGTATGATTGTCAAACAAGCTATCCCCTACCTGAGAATCGCCGGAGAGTCATGGCCTCTAGCTAGAGATAGAATGAGATTCGAAAGCCAAGCGCTCGCACTGCATAACAAACTAGCCCCCGGTCTTGCTCCTGCTCTCTATCATACCGACCTGGAGATGTCGTTAGTAGTTATGGAGTATCTGGGTAAGCACGTTATCATGCGCAAGGAACTGATTAAACGAAAGAGATTTCCTCTTTTTGTGGGACATATTTCTACCTTCCTGGCAGAGACTCTTTTCAAAACATCGGATATATACCTTACCGGAGCCGAGAAGAAAAAATTACAGGCAGAATTTATTAATCCCGAATTATGCAAAATTACCGAGGATTTCGTCTTCACCAATCCTTACAAAGAATCTCCTGAGAATAAATGGAATCACGTCATCGACCCTGAAGTGAAGGCACTACGAAGCAATGGTAAACTCAAGGTGGCTATTGCGGAGATGAAAGAGGGATTCATGACGCATGGTCAATCCATCGTTCATGGCGACCTGCACACCGGCAGTATCATGATTAATGAGAAGGAAACGAGAGTATTTGACCCGGAATTCGCCTTCTACGGACCCGCCGGTTTCGATGTCGGTGCAATACTTGGCAATCTCACCCTGAACTATTGTTCCCATTTCGTACGAACGCCCGATGTCACAGAACGTGAATCTTTCCAGGCTTACCTGATCGAATTGATTCGTGGGACATGGAATGAATTCGCACGCAAATTCGATGAGTTATGGCAAAAGAATAACAAGGGAGAGCTTTGTCCTCCCAGTTATTGGGACTTCCCTGGCGGTGAACAGGCTTTTGCCGAGTATCGTCGTAAATATATCAAACTACTACTACAAGACACCGCCGGATGTGGAGGGTGTAAGATGATGCGCCGTATATTGGGTATTGCCCATGTAGAGGATATCGAAGGTATCGTTGACCCGCAACAACGGGCAATCGCCGAGCGGTTAGCTTTACAAATCGGTGCAAGATGGGTTACAGAGAGAGCTAGTTTCAACAGCGTGGAGGACCTGATAAACATTATTGTCAGTGTAGCTGGCAAAAAGGGGAAATAGGATGAAAGTTAACGGTAAAGATTATCGCACTGTCTGGATGGAAGGCAGTGTGGTAAAAACTATCGAACAGAGACTACTTCCACATACCTTCAAAATAGTCGATTTACCGAACCATCGAGCAGTAGCGGAAGCTATCAGTTCGATGTTGATTCGTGGCGCCGGTGCCATAGGTGATATCGCCGGCTACGGAATGGCTCAAGTAGCGTTGGAAGCTCCCGAAGAGGGTTTCTGGGACTATGTAAACGCCGGGGCACAACGATTACAGCAAACCCGCCCGACAGCCCAGAATCTATTCTACGCCGTGCAAAAAGTCCTCAATGCCATGAAGGCCGCACCAAACACAAAAGAAGCACGACGTATCGCCCAAGAAGTGGCACAAGGCATTGCCGATGGGGATGCAGCTAACTGCGAAGCAATTGGGCGTTATGGCGCAGAGTTGATTAAAGATGGCGCACATGTTCTTACTCATTGCAATGCCGGCTGGCTCGCTTTCGCAGACTGGGGTTCTGCCCTTGCGCCTATCTATATGGCAAAAAGACAGGGTAAGAAACTTTTTGTCTTCGCCGATGAGACACGCCCACGCTGTCAGGGCGCCATACTCACAGCCTGGGAATTATATCAGGAAGGCGTTGAATGTGCCGTCATCGCTGATAATGCCGCCGGTTACTTTATGCACAATGGTGAAGTAGATATCGTCATCACCGGTGCTGACCGAATCGCAGCTAACGGTGATACCGCCAATAAAATCGGCACTTATGAAAAGGCAGTGTTAGCTCACGAGAACGGCATACCTTTCTACATTGCAGCTCCTTCCCCCACCGTCGATCTGAAATGTCCCTCAGGCGATGCGATTCCGATAGAAGAGCGCAGTGAATCAGAGGTTTTGGGCGCAGTCGGTATAACAGCCGAAGGTAAAGCAACTTATGTTCGAATTGCCCATGCCAACGCCCGCGCACGCAATCCGGGCTTTGATGTGACACCAGCTAAGTATATCAAGGGCATCATCACCGAACACGGCATAACTAAACCTGACAAGATAAAATCTATCAAGCCCGGGTAGAAAAAGAACAATCAATTAGAATCGAAAAAAAAGGATAAGTGTTACACCTATTCTCTTCTTTTTTTAGGCAGCCATTCAATTCCCGTTTTAAGGGCTTTTGATGCAAATGTGCCGAGGTTTTTTCCATTTACGACTAAACCAAGCTTCCTGGAAGGCACATTTCTGAAGACGATACGTAACGGCACCGTCCACTCCAGTTCGGTAATAATCTTCAGATGTAATTTATTAGCTTTCAACGAGAATCCTTCAACGGTACAACCATTAACACCATATGCCCAACCACTTCGAATATCAACCAAAGCATCGCCATAGCATTCCCAAACCATTTCAACTGACGCCATGCCGGAACCTAACCCCCAGTTAAAACCGGATAATGCCCCATGGCGGTCGAGATATCCAGTATGCGCCCAGTTTTCGTACGGAGACACAGGAAATGGGGAACGAAGAGCCGCTATGCCTCGTTCTAGATACTCTAACCGATTTGTTCGCTCGAAATAATCGAGGTACAATACTGCACAATGAGTTTGCCTGGCATCACTCCACTCGGCATCAGAGTTCTGAGTCGTAAATCCTCCTATCAGGTTGGGTGTTAAGAAGGGATGCGACCATACCTGCTGTGTGAGCGACAAATAATCCAGCACAGACATCCCTGATTCAAGAAATCTTTTCTCACCTGTAAGGTCATAGAGAGTCAAGAAAGCCTTAGCCGCCTGAATCGTTGCCATATTATTCTGCGGATTTTGCCCCGTGATACTGTCGTAAGAATAGTAAGATTTCAAAGAACAGGAGAGGAAAGTTTCATAATCGAACCACTTATTCTCTGGAATGATATATTTCTCAAGGTAACGCATCGCGTTAATTGCAGTCTGCAGATATTTCTTCTTACGCGTTACCTTGTAAAGTTCAGCGAGAAAGACAGCACATGCGGCTGGTTCGGCACTTTCTTCATTGAGACGAATCTTCTTACCGGTTATCTTAATCTGGTTCCCCAAAAACTCCGTTAATGTATTTTGACCAAATTTTTTCCTTAGTTCCGCAATTTCCGCTAGTAATCCTTTCTCATAAGAGACAGGAACCATTAATTTTACTCTCAAATCCTTATCATAATAGGAAGGAATAAACCCCGATTGATACTGGCTTTTAACCAGGAAGTCCCCGTAAGCCATACACGTAGACAATATCCGTTTATCATCGGGCACCAGATCTTCGAACCATTTCAAGAGCCAGTAACTTGTCCACGACATATCAAAATTATGATAGAAGTCACGGTAACCCCCGAATGTATGGTCGGCATCCCAGCGATGCTCACCGGTATCACGACTGTAAAGAACCGGAAATACCCCATCATTTCTAGGAGCCTTTAGCGCCAAGTTAAGGATGTTACGAGCGCGTTCTTTACTCTGTTTGTCCCCGGTCCGCCGACTGTATAATTCCAATCCGTATGAAGTGGCAAGATTGTTCCACCAGCCACAAAAGAAAGCATCATATTTAATACCGAATTGCTTACCTCTAAATGCTCCGCATTTTTCGCCATCATAGTCAAACTCGAACCATATTTTATCAGCCTCATTATGCCAAGCTTCTTCCTCCCAAGCATTGAAGGGTTTCTTTTGAGCCGCATGTCCTTTGATAAAATTATTATGCCCAAACTTATCCCAGAGAAATGCAGTAACCTGACGATAAGCTTTTCTCTTCTCCAAGCCCTGGAAAAGCAAGAGATAATACGAGAAACCTACCGTTTCTTGAGACATAATCACTCGCAATCCTTTGGGATGAATAAAGGCACTATGATAGTGAGGCATACTGGGGATAAGACCATAGGTTACCACCGGCTTAGGCTTAGTTGTAATATCCATATCCAAACCGACATTACACTTGTTCAAAACACTATCTTTCCCCAATGAGTTAACATCGGGTACCAGAGAAAGTGCCAAGTCATCTTTCTGAATGATTACAGCCGGCGACTTAAAGGTCCAATCGGCAGATACAAAAGTCGGGTCAAATTTGATAGAGGGAGTCCATGTGAAATCAGGATTCGCACCCGGAGAGAAGTAATAATGGTCGGCAAAAAACTCCAGGGAAGTAGTTCGGGCAAATTGTATGTTACTGGTAACCTTAAAATAGGCTTCGTCTCGTTTAAGTGAGATTATCCGTACAATCTCATCGCCTGCTGAAGACCTCGCATGAAACGTAACCTCTAATATTCCCATCTCTTCTCGTAAATCACAATCATAAAAATCTAGAGGTCGAGTTGGAGCAAGTTTGCCGACAGATAATAATGGCTCAAGTGAATCAGACAAGCTCGGTAGATGATTCCTGTAATCAGGAACGATATTAGTATTGTCGCCATTATTTTGTTTATACGCCATCAGAGACGCAGGAAAATTCGGAGCAGATGACAACTCTGCAATTAATCTAGACTTTTTCCCATCAAGCGCAAAGTATTCTTCGGATAAGATGCCTGAACCTAACTGAAACACAGCTCGAACAAATCCGTTATCCAATACAATCTTTTCAGTTCTCATATCCTAGTCATCTCCCTTGCTGCATCAACTACACGTTTTAACAATTATATTACAATCTCAGGCGGATTCACATTTTTCCAAGATATTTACATGGTAGTACGATGATGCCGACGAAGGAAATCGAGAACTACCTTATCAGGTTTGTCACCCATCCCAAAGTTATAAACATGCCCTGCCTTTTCAATAATAGCTAACTCAGCATTGGGTATTCTAGAGGCAATGATTCTGGCGTTTTCAACAGGAACTATTTTATCCTCAGTTCCGTTGATAATCAGAGTAGGCGCCTTTATCTGAGGTAACCGGTCATAAACATCAAAACCTGCTGATGCCTGTGCCTCTCTAATATAAGTATGGATTGGAGTGGGGTATTCAAGTCGCCTTTTTATTAGCTCCTCAATTAACTCCGAATTGTTTTTTATGACCTCTTCAGTGTAGACGGCAGTCATCAATGCTCTCACTGACTCTTCCGTCATCCCTGTCCCACCCATACTGACGAGTTTCGACACTACTGCCGGGTCACCGGGTATTGCATGTGTCCCTCCACAGTTAGTACACCCCAGGATGAGACTGATAACTTTTTCAGGATAGTTAAGGGCAAACTCCTGGGCTATTCCCCCTCCCATAGAGACTCCGTAGATATGAGCAGCATCAACGCCGATAGTTGCAAGCAACCCCGCAACATCATCCGCCATCATCTTAGCAGTATAGGGTACATCCGATTTATCACTTCGTCCGGTGCCTCTATTATCGAAAGTAATCACCCGATATTGTTTTGAGAAAACGGGAACCTCATGAAACCAAGATGCCGAGTTCGAGCCGTAGCCACTGATCAGGACCAACGGCTCCCCTTTTCCGTGAATTTCATAATAGATATTGATTCCATTAACTTTTACTATAGACATTTCCCTTCTCCCAATGAATCTATTATTTAACTAATCAAAGTCATGAAACCATCACCAGACGAGGGTTCAATCTTTCAAGAACAGAGTAATCCAGACCAAGTTTTACCATGACACCGGGACGAAAGTTTTCCACCAGAATATCGGCTTTTATAGCCAATTGCTTGAACGTCACGATATCGCTATTCTTCTTCAGGTCGAGTGTTATGCCACGTTTGTTCGTATTCAAATAGAGAAATAAGGGATTCTTTTCCGAATTAGGTTTATCGTCGCCGAATAGATTTAGCCATCTGGCACTATCACCAAATTTGGGTTCCTCTATCTTTATGACATCCGCGCCTATATCGGCAAATAACTTGGTGCAATATGTACCGGCAATACAATGAGTTAAATCAAGGACACGAATCCCATTTAAAGGACCGTTACTCATAATGAGCGCCCCCCATTACTCGCAGTTTAGTTGCAATATTTCAACTAGTTTACGTCATCTCCCCTGTAATCGCAATGGACTGCATAAGTGGTTATTTTGAGGAAATCCGCACTCATATTAACAAGTAACTCAATACAACATAAAACATACATAATAGATCAGCTCTCGAGTGTGAAATCAAGTATGTGAGTGTTTATTATACTTTTTTATCAGGCATGGCAGCCGGTTTTAGGTCTTTAATCAGATGAGCAACATACGTACGCATGAGAGCGATATTGCTCTCGTTTTGGTCTTTAATTGTATATTCGTGCACAAAGAAGACCGAGCGTTCTGTTTGCCATTTATGACGCAGGACACAACTAACATTGTATGTTTGCCCGAGGAACATCGGGCGATAGATAACCATATCATGTCCGGCATCCATTGGCGTGCGAAGTCGTGCCATGGTTGGTGATTTCAAATAATTCAGTTCGTAATTTGTATCTTTATAGGCAACGGAGACTATTTCAAAACCCGTAGTGATAGGCTGTCCCCAGGGCGATGCAACTCGATGCCACCAATTACAGCCTTGGAATCTATCATGACGCTTGATCATCTCATCAATGGTATAACATACTTGAAATGGCAATCGTGAACTACCCATTTGAAATTCAGGTATTAAATCCTCATCAGTCGTTGGTAAGGTTGGGAAAGATTGCCTTTCCCATGGTGGTATTAGTTTTTTCTCACTTTTACTAAGAGATGCCCAACCATGAGTACTTTTTTCGCCTGCTTTGTTTTCAAGCCAGAACTTAATACTTCGAGCATCGCCAAGGGTGTGTTCGGCTTCTTCCCAAACAGCCCTGACCTCCCCTTCGTATGCGGGTGTTTTATGTCTGACACTATAGGTACCACCTTCATACCAGAGATGTCCAAAAGCCGAATCGATAACTGGAAAAAGAATTCCTTCAAGCACCAGACCACCCACAATGCCCGCTCTGAAACCCAACCGTTTAGCTGGTTCGTCTTCATGAATCAACGTAATAGGAGGACTATCACTTGGCGTCCCAACAAGAAAAGATTCCACTTTATGTACATATATCCATGGTCCAGTATACATACTACTCCCTCCCGTAATTCCGCCAAATCAAGTAATCCGAATTCAATGGATCAATGTTTTGCTAATCTTCTAGTCTTGAGCGTGCTTTTTTATCAACTCTTTTTTCACCTTCGGACTACCATAATGAACAGTCTTACATAAAGAGCTTTAGCCGGACAGTGAGGAAAGAATATCTGGGATGGCAGAATTACCATATTCAAGACTTACCGAATGCCAAAACATAGTAGACTTATTCCTTGAGCGCTATCATTACCATCGACCTCATATGGGCATAAGAATGAAGACACCACTGAAAAAGGAGAAGGAGTGTCGGATTTCTACGGAGAATTAAGCGTACCTCTTCTTGACGAGCCATTTTTAAACTCAAAGGACGAGCATCGTATCTTGCTACGCTGTTGGTTTCAATTTCGCTTTTTTGCCAGCCTTCTTCCCTAATCCCATATTTCCGTAACGTCCCAAACCGCCACGGAGTCTTGGGTCTAATAAATCTCTAAGCCCATCACCAAACATATTTATACCCCATACTACGACTCCCAATGCTACTCCGGGCCAGATAGCTAACCATGTAGCCTGATACATATAGGTACGTCCTTCTACACTAAGCATACTTCCCCAGGTAGGCATCGGAGGGGGAATTCCAAATCCGAGAAAGCTTAAAGTAGCCTCACCCAGAATTGCCGTACCCATAGCCAGAGTGAATATAACAATTATCGGTGCCATAATGTTGGGCAGAATATGCCGAATCAGTATTGTTATATCGGAAGCCCCGATAGCTTTCGACGCTTCAACATATATGTTTCTCTTAATTCCGATAACAGCGCTTCTCACTATTCTTGATTGCGCAATACCCATTAATAATCCTAATACAAGTATCACTTGCATTAACCCCGGGCCTACAAGAGACATAATGCTTAAGACAAGAAAGAGAGCAGGGAATGACATCCAGCCGTCAACAAATCTCTGCATTATGATATCGAATTTTCCCCCATAGAACCCCGAGAGAAGACCTATGAGAGTAGCGATAACAGTTGATAAAGCCGCCCCTGCTACACCGACAATCATCGATACCCGAGCACCCCAAATAATACGGCTTAGCTGGTCCCGCCCCAATTGGTCAGTGCCTAATATGTGTTCAACCGAAGGAGGTTGCAGCCGAATTTTGATTTGATTCTCGTCATAAGGATAAGGAGAAAGAAAATTAGCAAAAATACCGACCAGGAACATGAATATTACAATAACCCCTCCGATGGTAGCCAAGGGTTTTTCCTTGACCAATCTCCTCATGAAATCAGCAAATCGGGATGGTTTCTTTTTTACTATCTCATCTATCGGTTCGGTCATCTTAGTGATTTACCTCGAATATTATTCATAATGAACCCTGGGGTCCAGATAGGCATAAGTCATGTCAACACCCAGATTGACCAGTAATACTATGGCAGCTGTTATCAGATTGATTCCTTGAAGAATCGGGTAATCTCTATTGAAGACAGTATCAATCATCAAGCGACCGACACCCGGTATCTGAAATATCGTTTCCAGAATAATTGATCCTCCAATCACGGCGGGTATCTGAAGTCCGATGATAGTGACTATCGGTATTAGCGCATTTTTCATTGCATGTCTGAGGACCACCACTTTTTCAGTTAACCCCTTGGACCATGCAGTCCTGATGTAGTCCTGTCTCAACACCTCCAACATCATCGTCCTAGTCATGCGCATTACCATTCCGGACAATCCCATACCAAGAATAATAGCTGGAGGTAAAAACATCTGAAGGTTCTGCCCCGGATTCTGGAAAAAACTGAGATACTCTACAGGAGGGGACCACCTCCACCAAACCGATGGAAACACCATCACCAATGTTCCCAGCCAGAAACTGGGAAGAGCAATACAAGCAATAGCGAAGCCGCGAGCTATATAGTCACCCACAGAATCCTGACGTATAGCCGAATATATACCTATAGGTATCGCTATCAGTAACCCTATTAGTATAGCTATAAACCAAAGTTCAAAAGAAATGGGGAACCTGCGTAATACATTCGGTGCTACAGATTGTCTTGACCATAGGGAATCACCGAGGTCACCATGAGTGATAATTGCACCTATCCAACGGACATACTGGATATGGATGGGAACATCAAACCCAAGCTCATGTTCCAGCGCTGCTCTGCCAATTTGGTCCTGTGTCGCCGGCTGTTGGGCAAGCATCAGATCTATTGCGGTACCCGGAACTAGTCGAGCCAACAAGAATATGATTATCGTTATCAAAAACAACGTGGGGATCAATAACAATAATCTTCTAATTATATAGGCACGCATCCCATCGCTCCTTTATCGACATGCAGTAATAATCCTAAAGCACACTTAACAAACAGTTTGTATTTGAACACGGCGTGTTAATTAAATATGCCCTATTATACAAGAGTTTTCTGCCATTATTCAATAACTCCATCTGCAACCAGATTAGCTATCTCATCATCTGATAAACCGAGTATTCCCCGGAAAACATGTTCGTTGTGTTCCCCCAATAAAGGGGCACGACTTACTTCATAAGGCGATTTTGATAACACTAATGGGTTCCCATGTGCCATATATGTTCCTATTTCAGGGTGTTCTGTCATCCAGAAGAAGTGGCGATGTTTCAACTGAGGGTCATCTTCCATAACATCTTTACAATTCTTTACTACTCCGGCACCTATCTCCACTCCTTGCATCTTGTTCATCACTTCCTCAGCCGTATAGCTTACTGTCCACTCCGACACGATTTTATCCAACTCATCCTCATTCTGTTTCCTCAACTCAAGAGTGGTGAACCTGCGGTCTTTCGACAGAGACGATTTCCTA
>CAIWXV010000040.1 GCA_903916765.1 uncultured Dehalococcoidia bacterium
GTAATATCACACGCGCTTGGCGAGGTAGCTCAACGGCAGAGCAAGGGCATCATAATCCCTAGGTTGTGGGTTCAAATCCCACCTTCGCCACTCCTGTCCTTTCCACGCATTAATTTGTTTTGATCGGGGGCTTTTCTCCCACCCCGACCTTCCTTCCGGCAGGTCTTTTGTTTCCTCCCTCTCGTTACACACGTTTCTCCAAAGGGGGATAATAACGTGTTTCACCCACCGTGGTTCCGCTGGCACTCAGCACCACGCTTGCCGAGCCCAGTTGATCTCCAAGGACGTAGTACAATGGCCCGTTCACGTTTAACTTCTATCCTAAATCTGTCTCAAATACTCTGACATGGAACATTAACTGTATCAACAACTATATCACCCCCACCAGAGAGTTAATGAGAAATAAGTTAGATATAATCGTTTTAATATTATGGAAAAAACATTTGTTGAATGGGCAGTGCGTGTTTTTACAACGGTTGCTGTACTAACCGGATTGTCCGGCTGTGCAACACCAACCCAACCGGTATCTGCCGGAACAGAAATTGATACAGCAACACAGGTAAATGTCGTGATACCTTCAGCCACTCCAGAGTTTACAGTGACTTCGGTGCCAACAACTAATGAGACAGCGACGGAGGCAAAGACACCAACCCCGGAAGGCGTTGATTACAGCCAGGCGTTCTTTGACCCGCAAAGCGAAGCGGATTTCCCCGAGGTGATCGAGGCGCCCAGTCCGATCGACGATCCGGCGGATTTCACCGTCTGGCAGGAGGGGTATCTGGCAGCGGTGGACGAAAAATTGGCAAATTATACCGGACCAAGTATTGATGGTACGGTCTTTGCGTTTGGTTATGATTTTGGACAGGTAGAATTAGCTTCAGATGAGTGGCCAGTGGTAGCTGCCTATAAATTTGTCTGGCAGGGGCAAGAAATGCTGACTAAAACTTTTATTATAAATGATGGTAAAGGAAACTTGACGCCTCTTTCGATAACTTATACGACTCCTAATTCGATTATTTTCGACCCAAGTATGAGATATAAAACTCCAACCAAAAGGCTATTTATGCTTGTATTTTTTGATTGGAATACGACCGATAGAGGGTTATACCATGACAATTTTATTAGTGATTATTTGTCGGGTAGTAGTGTAGATACTTTTATTAGTTCTATGGGTAATATTTATAGTGGTAAGGATAGCGAGATGGACAGAGCGTTGATCAGTCGGACACGTTTGGTGATGTGCAGACTTCACTAACTGTTTTGGGATATTTGCTTAATTCGGGAAACATGCTTTAATTATTTATGGACTTGATTAGAAAGTGGTGGTGGGTGGTGCTGGTGGGGGTGGCATTTGACTTACCCGATGGAAACCATTAATATTATTGTATAAGCATGAACAATCCAATTACCTGCAAAGTTAACGCTTTATGCGATCATACTTTGATCAAACCAGTTTTTCAGTCTTCAGACGATTCTGTTTTGGTTCACAAGGAAGAGTTTACAAATGTTGCTTTAGTCATCAGCTCGGAGAATAAAGAAATCATTGGCAAGGAAATTTACTTTGAGCCGTTTGGAGCAAAAGAAGTCGTTATCGAAGAAGAAAAATTGTTGTTTATTAAAAACGAAGACATTTTAGGGGTATGCCGAAACAACTGAAATTCAATGACAATGCCCGCCAGTCTCTTTTAAAAGGTATTAATGTTTTGGCCGATGCCGTGGAAACTAC
>CAIWXV010000041.1 GCA_903916765.1 uncultured Dehalococcoidia bacterium
CAATCCCATGTAGTAATGTCATATCCAGATATTTATGGCGAAAAGGATTATCTTTGGCCTGAATAGCTGCTTCTGCGGCTTGTTTCAGGGTATATTTCAAGAGGCGATTGTAATCTGTGCTTAATTTTTCAGAGTACGTCTTACCACCAGAGGACCTTGTCATTATTCCTAACCCGGCATACATCCAGACTTTCCTTTTATCGGCAAAACGATACGGGGTCTCCAGAATAGCGGAGATTGTCGCCGCACTGATAAAGCCAATTCCGGGAAGATCTTCGAAATGCTTTATTTCGGGATAGTGTTTGGCCATGGCTCTGGCAGCTGCCAGAAGCTCCTTTTCGGTTTGCTCGGATCGCTCCAGTTGACGCCAGAGACCCTCCAGAATAAGAAGCAAGGTTGCGTCCTGGGGTAATTTTCCCTTCCATTCTTCCCGACATGTCTCTGAATAAACTGTAGTCCCGGTACATTGGATGCCATTCTGTCTGAACTTGGCTTTGATTTTGTTCTTAATGCGAGTGGTGCTTCTGACAGTATCATGATAGGCTGTCATCAACTCTCTGAATCGCCGGCGTTGACCAATCTGGTGATGAATCTCTTTGATATAACCACCTCGGGCTAATTGGGCCAGCTTTAGAGCATCAATCGCATCATCCTTTTGCATGGACGAGCCTATCCAATGGTTTTTCTTGGCATCGGTAATCACTAGCTTTTCTCCATATCGGACGCAGGTTTCTAGTGCCCAAGCGGCCAGGGAACCCTCCTCCATATAGATTATCCGTGGTGGCGGTACCCTTTTCACAAATTCCATGAAGCCATTGACACTGGTAGCGACTTTATGGGCGTTGACTAAACGGCCGGCTTCATTGACCACGGCAAAATCCAGGGTACTGATATGGCAATCCATTCCAATATAATGCATTCGGTATCTCCTTTTCTAAGATCGATTACTTTATTATTATCTTAGTTTAGGGATACCCATGGTTTCATTTTCTCAAACATCGGGCTGTTTGTCCACTCATGTTTACGATTGTGTGATACCTTTTAGCTTCAAAATAAAAGTTGATATTCCCGCATAGGCATAGGGATGACTTGAACGTACTATACCCATCTTCCCGATATATGACGCTCGTTATTTCTGCGTTCCCATCGTCAAGGTATGCCGTGATACGAAGTATGTGATGTAGTGTTCTTTGCTCTACTATTGATGAACACCATAAGAGTTGCCATCCTGATCAGCGAAAACACCCCACCATCCATACGATTGTTTCTTGGGTTCATCTATGATAGAGACTCCATTCGCCTTGAGCTTCGCAAAAGTACCTACAATATCGTCAGTCTCTAACACCATGTCGGTAGGTTTTCCTATTCTCGCCAAGGCTGCTTGGTAGGAAGCTGCTCCAGGCGCATCTTTCGTAGCTTTATACAGAAGGATTCTCGTCTGAGCGCCTGGAGGCGCGACTTCGATCCATCGCTGATTTGGTCCCATAGGCTGGTCGGCGCGCTTCTCAAAACCTAATTTCTTTGTATAGAAATCCAAAGCCCTATCCCGGTCGGTGACCTGTACGGTAATAGTTCTAACTCTGGTAAGCATGATTTACCTCCTGGTTAGTGTTCTCATTCGCGAGTCAATTCTAACACAAATTAGTGTCATTATCCTAGAAACCGGTTATTAGGCTGGCCAAGTGATAGCTCAGGAATTCTAATGGCAATACCAGGCACATCAAATATAATTAAAAGGCGCTTAACGACAAATAATTAAACGTTACCTAAGTAGAAATCCAGGCAATCTGCCTTAATTTGACATATCCTTTTCTCAGCGATAGACTATACGCACTTATCAAATGCGGTTATGAACA
>CAIWXV010000042.1 GCA_903916765.1 uncultured Dehalococcoidia bacterium
ACATTAACAAAGCTGCTCTGTCTTGACCGGACCGTGTCAGGCAAGAGCAGCTTTTAGTTTCTTGAGGAACTCCCGCTTCCCGGCCTCGCTGGATGCCAGCTTTTTCTTCACTTCTTTCCAAGTACCGGGACAATCCTTGTAAGTAGTGTTTACGATCTCGTGTATCGCGCGGTCGATCTGTTTTCTATTATCAGAAGTAATCTCGACTCCGGCCTCGCTCAATATATCCTTCAGATTGTGTACATAGCAGGACATGTGGCACCTCCGTTCGGCTTTGGGTCGTGGGCAGTGCCCCGCCCTATGGCTTCCCCGATATATATTGGCAATAGCCATAGCTTATGGGACCGGTTTTTGTTATCTCGCAGGGGAACTCAGCGCATTCAAAACACAATTTGATCCCTTTGTTGAACGCGCAAGTCGCTATTTTGCAGAACTTATTGTCCCTGGGAACACAACCTTGTTTTTTGTTCGGACAGATACCTTTGACCATGCGAGGGCATTTTTCACAAGCGATTCCACATACGCCTATTTTCATGGTGTAGCTCCTTGATTCTCTTTTTTGATAATGATGTGTAGTTGTCCTAAGGTTGGCATTGGTGTGTTTGCATCTAGTATCCTGTAATCTATGTGGAAAGGACGAGCTTCATCAAATGAGCCTAATGTTACAAAGAGTGCATCGAGTGATTCCGGCAAATTATGTTTGCTTTTTCCTATATGTATATGTACTTCGGGGCTGGGTGTATATGTGATTGCTGGCGTTGAAACATTCGCGGGTAGATACCTAGCGGATGAGATATCAGGGAACGTGTGGGGAAATGCGCCGCCAGTTATTGCTTGTGGTAATGCCCATATCTCCGTGGGTGGTTTAGGTGGGGATGGTGGCTCTGGGGGGATAGGAGGCTGTGGGAGATTTCTCCTTACGATCAACCCACTTGGGAAGTTCATGAATATATCTATATCTTCGGCTGGTGTATTCCCATCGTTCGCCAACCAGGTTTTCAGTTCTATTGTTCTGCGCGTTAGGTTTTGGGAATTTACTTCTTTTTGTAAATGCAACGCATATGCTTGGTAGTATTCATCAAGTTCAGCATTGTATTTTGCGATATCTTCTACCGGAACGGTATAGAACTTGAGAGCGTCAGAAGCAAGCGCTTCCAGCAAGCTGTAAGGACCTTGTTGTTTATCTGTTCTAGGGAGTTCTTTTTTCGGGTGGCGCTTTTGCAAATCGTTAATATGTGTATCTATCATTGTTTTTGTTAGTTCAACTGGGGGTGGCAGGATAAATTCGGCATGTTGTTCCTTGTTATCAAAGATCAACGAGAGCTGAGGAGTTTTTGACTTTAGCTCTCGAAGTTCTTGTTCGAGTTCTTTGATGCGTTTTTGCTCAGGGTCGGGCTCCTCTGGGAGTTTGAATTCATCAGGTAGCTTGGTTGGTAAAAGCCCGAGACGCTTTGCTTTTCCCGATAGATGTAACCCTCCATCGGCAGTTACCAAAATGATTTCTGATTTTGGGTTTTCGTCTCGGTACATGATAATGCTGGCAATCAAATTATCATCTTGTATCTCGCGGTTAAGTTGATGTTCGGTAAAACTAATAATTTGAGGATCACGGTCTTCAAGGAGTATCTCTAAACAATCCGTTAATTGTTTCCTAGAATTTGAGTCAAAAAGTGTATCCAATTTCTTGAGCGTAGTTCCAGCACGGTTTCTTACCCTCGCTTTAGAATGCGAGTCCTTGTGCTTATTTAATTCTCGGATGGTAACAGGCGGAATAACAATAGTGACTGCGTCTGTCTGCAATACTTTGGGCCAGTCAATTTGGTCAAAGTCTCTATAGTGTAAAAAGATGTTTGTATCGAGGAAGATAATCTTCGCCATGCAATTGCTCTTCGCCAATCGTACCCCAGTGCCAGCCTTACGTCAAGCTGCATTATAGCCTGTGGTATAATCGGCACAGGTACAGCGGCAGGAGGCGGGTAATGATCGGGTTGAATTTCGAGCAGCTATGTTTAACCTATGATTCATCCTTCAGCGAAAGCGTATCATTGATGCGTGAGGACGAGAAGAAGCTTGAGGAGATACTAGGCGTTCACGCAGATGAGTTCCCCATGGTAAAGGATCACTTCGACAGGATGTCCAAGGAGTTCGAAGGGTGGAATCTGTCCACAGAGGCACTCATAGTGGCGTCTTACCTGACATTGCTTAAGGTCATCGAGATAAACAACATAGCAATTCAACAGCAGTTGGGGAAAGCTGGGATATCGATATGATTACCAGTCCCCCTAAATCCCCCGAGTACGGGGTATTTTCATTTAAGATAGACCAGATTACATCGTCCTCCGAGTTATTTTTCCTTGACAGTTGCAAGGGGTAATATGGTATAGTTTGTTCTTGGATTGTGACCGACTCGCAGGAAAACTATATAGAGGATTTGTGTAAATGGCAGAAATCAAAGAATTGATTGAAGGGATGCTCAAAGGCAAGG
>CAIWXV010000043.1 GCA_903916765.1 uncultured Dehalococcoidia bacterium
CCACTCCTTATCGGAACAAACGGCGATAGCACACCACCTATCTTCTCCAGAACACCGATAAGCTCCATGAGGAGAAGCATAATCAGAGCGGTTACCCATCCTGTTAGCTATCCTACCGTTGACCACATAATCCAGGACAAGAGGTGCCATAAATTGTATCCCTGCTTCATACTGTGAAATATCAATGTATTGTCCTTTTCCCTCCCGACGTTTATAGTCAAGCGCCGCTAGTATAGCTACAACACTATATAAGGGGGCAATGAAATCCGTATAGGAATCGACTTCAACCGGCGGCCTATCGGGCCAACCGGTAATATAATTGAACCCCGATAGTGCAGTCAGTTGATTCCCTGTACCGGGATGTGCAAAATGGGGTCCGGTTTGCCCCATCATGCAAGAACTCATCATAATAATATCGGGTTTCAATTTCTTGAGTTCGTCGTAACCTAAGCCTAATCTTTTCATAACTCCGCCGGCAAAGTTCTCTACCACGATATCAGACCAGGCGGCTATTTGTTTGGCTAACTCTATACCTTGAGGTTTAGCCAGGTTAATGCAGACACTTAACTCACCGCTGTGAAATGGGGTAAAGGAAACGCTGCGATTTGGCCCTGGGATATTATCCTTGAATGGGCCGAGTACTCGGTATCCCCCAAGCCTGGTTTTACCTTCGATTCTTATCACAGTTGCCCCGAAAGCAGCTAAAGGTTTCGTTACCAATGGTCCAGCGATGAACTGACTGAAATCGACGACCTTCACTCCATCCAATACTTTTTTTGTCATTCTTGTCCTCTTCCAGATACTAGATAACCCTGGCTTTTTTCAACTTGAGGAGGTCTTCCTGCGAGAGATTCATTTCTCCTTCATAGACTTCTCGATTGTGTTCACCGATTAGCGGCGCCCTATGTGATATCTTGGGAGGTAACTCTGCCATATGAGCAAAAGCACCGGGATGTTTAATCTTAGTATTTAACTCAGGATATTCTAAATCTACCCAATAATCTCTCGCGGAAAGCTGAATACTGTCAAGAATGTTCTTAACAGTAGATATAGGGTAGAGCATAACATTCCGTTTTAGCGCTCCTTCATACAGTTCGGCAGTGGTATGAGACATAAAGAATTTATTGGTCCGCACTATTATGGCATCCAGTAACTCCTTGGTTTGTGATGTGGGGCTTAGTGTCAACCAGTTAAATCCTTTTAAGAAGTCATCGGCCATCCCTTCCTCTGCCATCCATTTAACTAGTGGCACACTAACCCTTTCCCCTGCAGGACCGCCGAAATATACGAAGATAACATAACCGTCTTTGCATTGCCATGTCCATGGTAATTGAAGAGCTGAAGCAGGTTTCTCTCCACGTCGTTGTAGCATTTTGAGCATATCCCAGAAACCCAAACCAAAGTCCATACCAATTACCGATTCCTGAATAGAGACATCGACATGCTGTCCTTCTCCGGTTATTGTGCGTTGACGCAGAGCTAACATCGCACCAATCGATGCCTGCGCTCCGGCATGCAAGTATGCTTGCGAATGATGACTTATCTGAACCGGCGGACGGTCAGGGTCTCCAATTAAATACATGAACCCACTCACTGCCCAAGCCACAACATCAGGAGCATTGAAATTCTTGTATGGTCCCGTTTGTCCGAATGGAGTGATAGAAACCATAATGATACCGGGGTTGAGTTTTTCCAGTGCCGAATATCCGAGACCTAATCTCTCCATATAGCCAGGTTGGAAAGACTCGATGACAAAATCAGCTGTCTTCACCAGTCTTTTGAAAAGTTCCCGGCCTTTGCTTGTCTCGATATCGAGAGTTATTCC
>CAIWXV010000044.1 GCA_903916765.1 uncultured Dehalococcoidia bacterium
CAGGTGCAGTACGTCTGGTCAGAGAATCTACTGATATCTTGCTGGAAACTGTGCCGAGACATATCCCGTTGGACAAGGTTTTAGAGGTTGTCAAGAATATCCCGGGTGTCGAAGACTTGCATGATGTCCATATCTGGACAATCACTTCGAGTATATACGCACTCTCTACCCATATTATTATTCAGGACCGTATGTTAAGTCGTACCGCAGAAATCATTGCTGCGATTAACCGGGAATTGGCGCAACAGTTTAATATTACTCACACTACGATTCAACTCGAGTGCGAGAAATGTGAAAACTGCGCCGAAGGCTTGGTCTGTCAAATACACCGTTCCGAAGAGGTGGAAAGGCATTGAAGATGAAGTCTAAATCTAAATTGACTGTTTTGCATACCGGAGAAGAAATCAAAGCTGTCGTTACCCGTTTAGCAGATGAAATTACACAGGCTTATGCCGGCAAGTGTCCGTTGGTTATCGGTGTTTTGAAAGGTTCCTTTATTTTTATGGCTGACTTGGTGCGTAATCTGAATTTGCCGCTTGAGTTGGATTTCATCCGTTTATCCAGCTACGGTTGTGGTACAGAAAGTTCGGGAAAAGTCAAAGTAATACAGGATATTATAACACCCAGCGAAGGCAGAGATGTGCTGGTAGTAGAAGATATCGTGGATAGCGGGTACAGCATATCTTTCCTATTGGGATATCTGCAGAAGAAGAAACCTGCTTCGGTGAAATTGTGCTGTCTGATGGATAAACCTCTTCGCCGTAAGGTACCCGTACCTGTCGATTATGTGGGTTTCACTGTACCTGATAAGTTTCTGGTAGGTTATGGATTGGATTGTGCAGAACAGTACCGTAATCTGCCGGATATCTGCGTTCTGGAGGAGAGTAAATAATGTCGGGGAAAATGGCTGACCTGATTTCCGTAGCACGCGGACAAAAACCTGCCGACCTCGTTTTGACTAATGCCCGTGTGGTCAATGTTTTTAACGGAGAGATTGAATCGGGTAATGTCGCTATTTATAACGGTTATATTGCCGGTATCGGAGACTACCGTGAGGCAAAAAAGGTCATCGACCTGCAGGGTAAGTATCTGACACCCGGTCTTATCAATGGGCATGTACATATCGAAAGCTCTCTGCTCGATGTAGGACAGTATGCTTGCAGTGTCGTGCCTGCCGGAACGACCTCTCTGGTAACCGATCTTCATGAAATTACCAATGTTTGCGGATTGGATGGTATCAGATACGTTCTGCAATGTGCCCGCCGTTTACCGCTGGATGTTTTTTTGATGGCACCTTCCTGCGTGCCGGCAACGCATCTGGAAAGTCCCGGGGCGAGATTGGATGTTGCCGGTATTCGGCGTATCCTCAGATTGAAACAGTGCATTGGTTTAGGGGAGATGATGAACTTCCCCGGTGTACTGTTCGGTGAAAAAAATGTTCTGGATAAGGTCGAAGCAGCCAACGGTAAAGTAATCGATGGCCACGCTCCTTCCCTAACCGGTAAAGACCTGAATGCCTATATTGCGGCGGGTATTAGTTCCGACCACGAATCTGTGAGTTTGGCGGAAGCCAAAGAGAAGCTCAACCGCGGCATGTATGTCATGATTCGAGAAGGCTCGTCCGAGAAGAATCTGGAGACTCTCTTGCCTCTGGTGACAGACAAAACCCATTCCAGATGCTTTTTTGTTGTTGACGATCGTAGCTGTTACGACTTGCTGAATGACGGCGATATTGATGCCGTTGTCAGAAAGGCGATTGGTTTGGGACTGAATCCTGTGCGAGCCATTCAGATGGCAACTATTAATACTGCGCAGTATTTCAAATTGGGTAAACTCGGAGCAGTAGCACCCGGTTATCGGGCTAATCTCATTGTTACTGGCGATTTAAAAACATTCCCGATTGATTTGGTCTTTTATCAAGGTCGTCTGGTGGGAGAAGACCGACAATCGCTTTTCGATGCACCGAAATTGAATCGCCAAAAGCTCACCGGCACGGTAAAGATAAAGCCATTCGTGAAAGAGGCATTACAACTGAAAATTTCCGGAGATACTATGCCCGTAATTGAGATTGTGCACGGTCAAATTATCACCCGGAAACGCATAGAAAAAGTTGTGATTTCACAGGGTATTGTTGCTTCTGATCTCGAGCGGGATATTTTGAAGGCAGTGGTAGTCGAAAGACATCACGCTACGGGCAATATTGGATTAGGATTGGTGAAAGGCTTTGGCTTGAAACGGGGAGCGTTGGCTTCTTCGGTGGCTCATGATTCCCATAACATCGTTGTAGTAGGTACGAATGACGATGATATTTATCTTGCCGTCAAAGAGATAGAAAGATTGCAGGGTGGTCTGGTGGTTGTCGCCGATGGCAGGGTTGTGGCTAGCCTGGCTTTGCCGGTAGCTGGTTTACTTTCCGGCGAATCTCTGGAAAATGTGGTGACTAAGCTCGCAAAAATGGAAGAGGCGGCAAGTGTGTTGGGTACCAGTTTGTCGTCGCCGTTTGCTACTCTGTCATTTCTGGCTTTGCCGGTGATTCCTGAACTAAGGCTGACCGATCTGGGAATAGTGGATGTGCTGCAGTTCAAGTTGATTTAGGTGAGTCTTTTAAACTAACTTTTGGTTGGAATGATAACGGTTGCTCTACCGGATGTCGTGACTTCACCCTTTCCATTCTCAACCCTGATATTACAATCGACAAAATGCTGATTGCCTTCGGTGTACTTCTTGGTAACTTCGCCTTTACACCACCATGTTTCGCCTTCCTGCGGTGCGGTCATGGTTTTCATTTGTCTGGGGTAATCCATCGCCCGGTACTGGCAGGAGAATTTTTCCAATGTTCCCCGCTCTCCCATCCAGTTGGTGACCAATTGTATCAACCATTGTCTTTTCAGGGCGCCGTGAACAATCGGTTTGCCAACTCCTACGGATTCAGCAAAAGCCGTATCGTAATGAAGGGGATTGAAATCGCCGGAAGCACCCGCCCATTTGACCAGCATCTGGGTGGTTGATACTTTGGCAAGGGGTTTTATTTCTACCCCGACTTCGATATTCTCCCAGTATATTTGCTCAGGCATTTGTCCGTTCCTTTTCTTGCGGGTTGATGGAGCGAAAGATTGCCGTAACTTGTGCTGTAGCCACACGACTGCTGTTCTGATTCGCATAGACCGTTTCCAGAATAATAAAAACCAGGTTCATCGAACTGCCGGCTCGTTCCCTGATATTAAGGACGGTTGTTTTAGCGGTGAGAACATCACCCGCCCGTATCGGCAGGAAAAACTCGTATTCTATACCACCATCGACGACTGATGAAAGCGGATATCCTGCCTGCTCTAGAGCCGTAATGAGTGCCGGTGGTGTGTCAATTGTAATCGCACTGTTTCTATCTTGTTCTTTAGGCCAGCCGAAGAAGCCTGGTGGTGCGATGATTGAGCCGTATCTTGACTTTTGTGCGTATACTTCATCGCAATAGAGCGGGTTAGGGTCGTCGACAGCATTAGCGAACCTGCGGATAGCGCCCTTTTCTACTTCACATGTCTTTGTAGGAGTGCTTCTGCCGATTAGATTTTTAATTTCTTCCGGTAACATTTCACTTATCCTCGGTTAGTAACAATCGCAATTTTATATTCATTAGTCACGGGGTGTCAAATATTTTAGTTTGACCTTGAGTGTTGTCACTATCCGGTTTGTTGAGATTAACATTCGTTAGAAGTTTCGCAATTATTAATCCTGTTACGACAAAAGCGCCTGCAGTCACACCGAAAACAGCTCTGAGACCAATCAGTGGGGCGAGTGCACCCCCGATGAGAGGACCGACAGCGGCTCCCAGTGAGCTGAAACTCTGGTAAACTCCATAGGCACTGCCCTGTTGAGATGGTGATGTTGTCAACGCAACTAGGGTGCTGGAGGAAGATATCATGCCACCTCTGAACAATCCCATCACAGCCATGAAGATGAGAAGCTGAGTTGCGTTAGCGGCTAACATTGGGGGTAGATACAGTATGCCGCTAATGAGGCAGGAAAATATCAAAATTTTTTTCAGATTAATGCGTTGCCCCATTCGTCCGGCAATTAAAGTCGATGCTGTTGCCATTGCTCCCATCAGGAAAAAAGCGACCCCTGAGACAGTCTCGGCAGAAGTTGCAGGGTTTAATTCTTTGATGAATAGTGAAAGTACCGGAGAGATTATCGACGGTCCGGCGCTGAGTGCAAAAGCAATACCGAGAATTGGCATAAGTTTTCGTGATTTTGCCAGCTTAAACATATTAGCTAATGAGGCTGATTCCTCTTTTGTAGCGGGCGGAGTGAACTTTTCTTTGATGAAAAATAGAGCGATTAATCCGGCAATAAAAAGAAGTCCGCCGGTGATGAGGAAAGTGGTCTCATATCCTAATTTATCGTATAAAATACCGCCGATTAGAGGTCCGAGGGTATTACCACCGTAGATTGCAGTCATCAAAAGACCCATAGCGAAGGGCATTTTATCGCGTGGGGTGGTGGTGGCGACGAGTGCTGAAGCAGCAGCGACCGTTCCGGTCAATAAACCATGGAGAAAACGGAGAGCGACAATAGCATAAATGCTGGTTGCAAAACCTGTTAAAATTAGAGTTATACTACCACCGAACATAGCGCGGACGAACATAGGTTTTCTGCCCCAACGGTCGGCAAGCGTACCCCAAATAGGAGCGCTGATGAACATGGCAATACCAGCAGCCGCTCCGGCTATTCCTGCCCAGAGAGCGGCGTCGTCATTAGTGAGATTACCTATTCGCTGAATATAAAGCGGTAAAAAAGGCAAAACAAAACTGAATCCCATTATCACTATGAGTTCAGAAATGAAGATGAGATAAAGATTACTTTTCCATGATTTAGAGGGCATTTATCATGAATTCCTGTTTGTGGTACTTAATGAGTGAAATGGAACACTTTGCAGGAAAACTTGACACTCACAAGATTAAGATGATTATACCGTTAAATTGTGAGTGTGGGCAAATTAGGAATTTACTCTTAGTATTCATCTTGCCTTTCAGAGGGGAGTTTAATCGCGACTGTCTTCAATTAACCTTTGCCCGTATTCGGTCAACTCTTTGACCCGCTCCGAAGAGATGTTCTTCTGCTCGAGATATATCTTCAAGGCGTCTAGGGGAGTTACTTCTGCTGTTGTCCAGCTACCAAGTCGTGGCCGTGTCTCCCGATTGAGTTCTTTAACCACAGTGAAGTAATAGGCATCTTTCAACGCGGTTCTGATTTCATTATCTTTGACCAATCCTTCGATTTCAGCTGATAGACTTAATTGAAGTCGGACAATAGCGTCTTTGATTTGCTCCTTCTTTTCGGAGATGGCTTTTAAAATAGCTACTGTAGGGTCGGTATCCTGTGCAGTGAGAGTAACGCTAATGGTCAGAAAATGTCTGCCGTTCGTAGGATGAAAATCGAAAGATACATTTTTTTTACCAGTTTTATGTCCTGACTTAATATCTATCACATAGAAACCCTTTTCATCATCTTCGTCACTGAAGTCTAACCGTTCCAGACTGCCGGAATAGACTACCGGCGGGTTTGATGATAAAACCTGTCGTCTGTGAATGTGTCCCAGAGCAACATAATCGAAAGCCGAATTAGCTACATTACTGAGCAATAAGGTGTGTTCCTGTCCGATAGTCATCATTTTTTCTGTACCCAACGTTGCCCCGACGACCCATACATGTGCCGCCAGTATGGCAGGCAATTGTGCATCCAGTTTGGTAGCGTGAGAAGCAATGATATTTGTCAGTGCATCCTGCATCCGTTGATTAAGCTGTTCAAAATTGAGATTTTTGGTGTCTTCTTTGCTTAAAAGAGCACTGCGTCTCAACCATGGAAGCGAGGCAATCTGAATAATTCCATGTTTTGTGGAAATAGGGCAAATTTCCGGTCGACTGGATACATAAACATTCTTAATGGCTAAGGTATCGAAGATTTCTGTGCTGGTGGCTTTGCCTACGGCATTCGGCAGATCGTGATTGCCGATAAGCAGAAAAGTAGGAATACCGCTGTTTGATAAACGGCTGATGCGTTTGGCAAATTCACGTTGCTGTGTCTGGCTTGGCTCCCTGCTTCGGTAAGCATCACCGCAGAATAATACCAGGTCGATATCGTTATTTAGTACGTAATCGATAGCTTGATCGAAAGCTGCTAATATGTCATCGAGACGTGTCGACAGACCGGTTGTCGAATTGATGTGTCCATAGTTCTCAACACCGAGGTGCAGGTCGGCAAAATGGAGGATTTTCAATGGTTCCCCCGTAAATTATTTCTTTTAATTTGTCTTCCAGATTTCGCCGCCAGCAGGAACGACTAAGAAGTCTTCCCTGGCGAATTTGGCTTCTAATGTCTTTTTCAGTGTGCTGATGGGAATCCGTATCTGCTTCATAGAATCGCGTTCCCGTACGGTAACACGGTTGTCTTCGAGTGATTGGAAATCTACGGTCACGCAGTAAGGAGTGCCTACCTCATCTTGACGGCGGTAGCGTCTGCCGATAGATTGGGTATCATCATATTGTACTGCCCATTGCTTACGTAGTTCGTTGTATACCGGTTTGGCACAGGCGACCAAGTTTTCTTTCTTGCTCAACGGCAGTATGGCAATCTTAATCGGAGCTAAAGACGGATGTAAATGCAGTACCGCTCTGATTTCATCTTTGTCCGGCTCTTCACTGTAAGCATCACACAGGAAAGCAAGTAACGAACGGTCGACACCTGCCGATGGTTCGATGATATTGGGCAGGTAGTGCTCTTTTGTTTCATCATCGAAGTATTCCAAGCTCTTACCGCTGGATGTGGAATGTTGTCTCAGGTCATAGTCGCCCCGATTGGCAATGCCTTCTAGTTCTGACCAGCCATGCGGGAATAAATATTCCACATCGATACACCGTCGTGCATAGTGTGCCAGTTTCTCTTTGGGATGTTCATAAAGACGGAGGTGTTCTTTCTTAATGCCGAGCTTAACATACCAATTAAATCGTTCCTGATACCAGTATTCGAACCACTCTGCATCTGTTCCCGGTTTGACGAAATATTCAATTTCCATCTGTTCGAATTCACGACTGCGGAAGATGAAGTTGCCGGTCGTGATTTCGTTGCGGAATGATTTACCTGTCTGAGCGATACCGAGAGGTAGTTTCTTTCTGGTAGTATTGATAACATTCTGGAAATTGACGAACATACCCTGTGCCGTCTCAGGGCGCAGATAAACGATATTTTCATCGGACTCAACTGGCCCTGCATATGTCTTGAACATAAGGTTGAACATTTTTTCCTCGGTAAGTTCACCACCGCATGACGGGCACTTTTGTTCGCTTAATTCATCTGCACGCCATCTCACATGGCAGTTTTTGCATTCTACCAGAGGGTCCGAGAAACCTTTCAGATGGCCGCTGGCTACCCATACCTGTGGATGCATCAGGATGCTGGTGTCCAGTCCTACCATGTCATCCCGTTCCTGTACCATTGCCTGCCACCATGCTTGCTTAACGTTGCGTTTCAATTCTACACCCAAAGGCCCATAATCCCAGCAACCCGATAACCCACCATAGATTTCACTGCTGGGGAAGATAAAGCCACGCCGGCGGGCGAGAGATACTATTTTGTCCATATTGACGGTTGGTGTTTGTTCGCTCACTGATAATGCTCCTCAGGTAATTTCAAGGTACCTATTTGAAAGTGCCTCCTAATTTTCGGATGGTGCGTATGAAGAATATACTCAGGAGAATTACTCCCACTAAGATGATAGCGAGAGCAACGGCCCACAAGAAACTGATACGTGTTTGAAATGCATTGTAACTGAAAATGTTCAGCATTGCAAAGCCAAGAATCAATTGCGGGATAGCTACCATATTACTCATTACCATCAAAACGCTGTCGATTTTAATGGGGCTGGTGGTGTCTCCGGGTTGTTGGAGCAAGGCACCGATTTTGGTCGCACCCCAGGTAATAGCGAGTGATAGTAAAACAAGCAGTATTTGAGGGATGAGTGTCCAGAGAATAACCATATTGCGGCCAATCCAGTCGTGGGACATGGAGTTATAGACTACTTCAGAGGGAAGTTTTCCGTAGAAATAAATAACGTTGATTACCGATAGTAGCAGAATAATGAGTGGTAACAGCACAAAATTCCACCGAAAACGTGATTTCTGTTTTGTTTGCAGTGCGAGTTCTTTGGTTGGTTTAGCAGTATCGTTGGTTTGTTTCCTGCTAAAGACCCAGAAAAATGTCAGCCCGGAACATATAATAAACAGAATGGTGATGACAAGAATGATAAGCAGAACACTCATTGTTATCATTATAGTGCAGAGGAAGGGGACTTGCCAATCTGACACCGCAGTGTCATCCCGACGAAAATTGGGATCCAGTGAACATACAGGAGGGCAGAAATTGCACAAGATGGAGGGTATTCACCCTCCATCTTGTGATTATTCCCCTGCCACCTAAAGGAAGTTTTAGGGGGGCTCAACGCCCCTCTTGGCACAAAAGATTTCCCAGCCCCTAGGGGCCTGGGAAAAAGGGGTGGGTCGTTGTGTGTCTTGATGTGATTGCTAAGCGAACTAAGTTATCTATGAGGGAGAGATAACTTAGTTCTTCTATCTATTGACCCGTTTTAATGTTGAATGTTAGAATTTAGATATTCAAAACTTGTTTGTAGAAAACGGGAGACCTTATGGAAAACAATTCTTCAGTGCTCACCAATTCGGAATTGCCTCTGCCATCATTTGTAAAAGGAAAGGTACGCGACACTTATGATATGGGCAAACAATTGTTGATTGTTGCCACCGATCGTCTCTCTGCTTTTGATGTGGTTCTGCCTTGTGGTATTCCTGATAAAGGCAAGGTATTGAATCAAATCTCTGCCTACTGGTTTGCCGAGACTAAGACAATTGTTCCCAATCATGTCATCGAGATGGTCAATGATGTGCGGGTTTTGGATAAGTATCTTCCTGCCGATAAGCGTTTTGCCTATCCCGAATATCTGACAGGTCGTTCGATGATTGTCAAAAAAATTCATCGTCTGCCGGTGGAGTGTGTTGTGCGAGGTTATCTTGCAGGCTCATCCTGGGCAGAGTATCAGAAGAGCGGCACTGCTTTTGGATTGCCTTTACCCAAGGGTTTACGGGAGAGTCAGGAATTGCCCGAGCCATTGTTTACCCCGACTACCAAGGCGGAATCAGGACATGACCTGCCGATGAGTATCGAGACAATGGGTAAAGAAATTGGGGTGGATTTGGCTAATGGGGTTAAAGAAAAGAGTCTTGCCATTTACAATTTTGCTCGCAAGCAGGCAATTGCTAAGGGTATTATTATCGCTGATACCAAGTTCGAGCTTGGGTTGGAAAATGGCAAGTTGATTGTCATCGATGAAATGCTGACACCCGATTCATCCCGTTTCTGGGATGTGAAATTTTATAAAGTGGGACAATCTCAACCCAGCTATGATAAACAGCCGGTGCGTGACTGGCTGACGAAGTCAGGATGGAATAAAGAACCCCCTGCGCCGATGTTGCCGATAGATGTAATTGAGTCAACCAGTCGTATCTACCGCACGGCTTATGAACGGCTGACAGGGAAAAAACTGGCGTAAAGAAAAATCCTCTCCCCTTCCGGGAGAGGATTTTTATACATTGGCGGTATTGATACACCCTCATCTTAGTCTTCTCCTCTCAAGGGAGAAGATGTTTTTACCGCTCTATTTTTTGCTTGGTGCTAGGTAGCTCACCGGCAGTACGAGTGTCAATACGTGTGGCTATATCCAGTGCTCTTCCCAGCGCTTTGAACAATGCCTCGGCTTTGTGATGGTCGTTCATACCATAGTGAACATGGCCGTGTATATTCATCCTGCCTTCCATAGCGAACGACTCCAGAAAATGTCGAATCAGGTCTGACTGAAAGCCTTGCATATCATTCTTTTTGAATTCCACATCCAGTACACAATAACCCCGCCCGCTGATATCGATAGCAACCATAGCCAGCGATTCATCCATCGGCACGGTGGCATCTGCCATTCGCACGATGCCCAATTTCTCTCCCAATGCGTCATTGAAAGTCTTACCCAGACAGATAGCAATATCCTCGGTAACGTGATGCTGGTCGTCACCGGAAGCCGTCAGTTTAATGTCGAACCGGCCATGCTTGGCGGTTTGTGAAAGCAGGTGGTCGAGCATTTTGATACCGGTATCTATTTCATACTTGCCCGTACCATCAAGATTCAAACTCAGGTTGATTTTGGTTTCCTGCGTAACACGCTTAATATTTGCCTTTCGTTTTGCCATTGTCTATCCTCCTATTTCTCGGAGTGCTTTAATTACAGCATCAGTGTGCTCCGGTTTGCCTACGCTGATGCGGATACAGTCTTTGAGACGAGGCTGGTCGAAGTAACGTACCAGTATGCCCTTTGCCTGCAATTTCTTATATAATTCTTTTGCTTCCACATTGGCAACTCGGCAAAGAATGAAGTTTGACTGTGTCGGGTACACTTTTAGCCAATCGATTTTCTGCAATCTGGTGAAAAGTCGCTTTCTTTCATCGATGAGTTTCCGGACGCTGTCCATTAGATAGTCGGCAGCTTTAAGCGATTCTGTAACAGCGGCAATAGCGGCGGCGTTGACATTGTAGGGGATCTTGATTCTGAGGATGAAATCGGCAATCGGCGGTGGGAAAAGTCCGTAGCCTATTCTCAAACCTGCCAGCCCTGCCCATTTGCTGAAAGTCCGCAAAATGATAAGGTTATCATACTTCTTCATCAGAGGCACTACGGTTTGTCCACTGAATTCATAATATGCCTCATCCACGACTACGGGCATGCCTGTTTCCAGTAACTCGATGATGTCTTTCTTTGGCATCAGGTTACCGGTAGGATTATTGGGATTGGCAATGAAGATGATTTTCGTTCTTTTGTTGATGGCAGATTTGACCTTTGCGATATCGATATTGAAATCATCGTCTCTGGGAATTTCTACCAGCGTGCCATTGCATAATTTGGTGCTGAAACTGTAAATGCCGAAAGTAGGGGTAAGGTTAATTATCTCATCGCCTTTATTTACCAGTAAGCGGATGAGCAAGTCGATCAATTGATTACTGCCATTCCCTGCCACGATGTATTTAGCATCAGTGCCGACATACTCTGCCAGCAGTTTCCTCAACTTTTCCTGTCCGTCATCGGGATAAATGTTGAACTGCTTGTATTGTGATAATACCTTATTCACGCGCGGTGAACAGCCATAGGGATTTTCGTTGGCATCCAGTTTGATGATGTCTTTGGTAGCGACATCGATTTTGCCCTCTAATGTTTCTGGAGAAGTAGCGGCGGAGTATCCTCCGAAAGCAAGCAGGTCTTTGCGTATTAGTTTTTCTATGCCCATCTTATTTTGATTTCCTCGTGTTTTTCATCCGTAATTCCATTGCTTGTGCGTGAGCATCCAGTCCCTCGGCACGGGCAATAGTAATTGCTGATTTGCCCGCTAGATTCATCAGTGCATCACCGACACTGCTGACATTGGTGATCTTCAGAAAGTCCAGCACATTGAGCGGAGAACTGAATCTTGCCGTGCCTTCCGTCGGCAGGGTATGTGAAGGACCGGAAATATAATCGCTCATCGCCACAGTTGCTTGCTGTCCATAAATGATGCACCCTGCATTGGTAATCCGTTCCTCGTAAGTTGTGTTTGGCTTAGTCAGTAACAAAACATGTTCGGGAGCATAGAGATTTGTCAACTCGATTGCTTCTTTCATGTTTTTCACTACGACGATCATACCATTGTTTTTCAGCGATTCCTTGATGATTTCCTGACGTGATAAAATTTTCATCTGTTTTTCGAGTGCCTGCATAACTTTATCGACGAGCGAACGCGAATTGGTAATGAAAATTGCTGAAGATAATCCGCCATGTTCTGCCTGTGCCAGTAAATCTGAGGCACAATAGTCAGCGTTAGCTGTTTCATCTGCAACTACCACGACTTCGGATGGTCCCTGCAATCCGTCGATACCTACCACTCCGTAGACAAGTTTTTTTGCCAGAAAAACATATATGTTACCGGGTCCACAGATCTTGTCCACTCTAGGAATGGATTTTGTGCCAAAAGCCAGAGCCGCAATTGCCTGTGCTCCTCCGACCGAGAAAATCTTATTTACACCAGCGATATCAGCCGCAATCAGGATAGCAGGTGAAATACTACCATCCTTGCCGGGTGGTGTCACCAGAATTACTTCTCTGACACCGGCTACCTTTGCTGGAATGGCAGTCATCAATACTGTCGATGGATAGCTGGCAGTACCGCCGGGAGCATAAACTCCGACTCTTTCCAAGGGGCGGACAATCCAGCCTGTTTTGCCGTGAGTATATGTCGGGAGACAGCGCTCTTTTTGCATCCGATGAAAATTGCCGATGCGTTCTGCCGCCAGTTTTAAGGCATTTATTAGCTCAGGATTGACCTTTCTGTAAGCAGCTTTTATTTTTGACGATTTTACTTCCAGCGCAGATAGTTTCGCACCGTCGAATTTTTCCGTAAGTTCAAATAAGGCGGTATCCCCGCGTTGTCGAACATCATCGATGATTTTTTTAACAGCGGCTTCCTGTTTGTAGTCCAGACTTTTTGGGGCTTGCCTATCAAGTAGCTTCTGTGCTTTATCAAAGCCTTCGATAATTTTCACTTGTTCGCCTCTCGTCACAGTTTACTTCGAGACTGTTTTGCTCAGTAGCCCGACGATTCTATCGATTCTCGCCTTTTTAATAGAGCTATACTCTTTGTTTTTGGCTCCGACCAAACGTGCCGTGGATTCAAAAAGGGTATCGATAATCTTCAAATTATGGCGTGCAATAGTACTGCCTGTTTCCGTATTCTCAATCAGAAGGTCGGCATCCTCCGGCAGAAATGCTTCCGTAGCACCCCATGTTGGTATGACACGGTACATTCCGAGATGGTTGTCACGTGCATACTTATCGGCAATATTAACATATTCCGAGGCAACTCTGATAGGGGCGGTGTTTTGTGCATAGAATCCCTGCAAATCGTAGATATTATCTGCCGGGACATCTTTGCTGACCACTGCTACGATTCTTACCCAGCCGAGTTTGAGGTCGGCTAATTCTTGAACTGGACTGGAAGGGAATGAGTTGAGATGGTCGGTTACCCAGTCGCGTCCGGTAATGGCCAGGTCGAAATTACAGTTAGCCACTTGTAAAGGCATATCCTGAGGTCTGATGACTTTAATGAATACGCCCTCAAGGTTGCTTATCGGCCGGCGGTTACCTGTCGGTGATGGGTAATCGTCCAGTTTGATACCCGCTCTGTTCAGCAGTTCGACAGTGTGTTTTTGCTGGTGTCCATCCGGTAGGGCGATGCGAACCGTATCTTTATCTATCGCTACGATTGAAAAGTGTTTGACCGCAGAAACTTTCTCCGGCAGCTTTATTTCGCTTTTCTCTGTCTTTGCTTTCTCCAGTGTTGCCAGGATGTCACTCAAATCCTTCTGCCCCCAGCTTTTTCGGTTTGCAATGACGCAGGCGCTGAAATTGAGTACTTTACATAAAGATTTTAATCCATTATTAAACAGTTTCTCATCGGTGTTTCCAGCTACCAGTGCCAGAGTAGCACTCTCCGGGGGATACGCCTCAGCGGCTCCCCACACAGGATAGATGTTGAATCTCTTTATTCTGAGGTTTAAGATGAAAGACTCAGCGATATTAGGGTATTCGCTGGCAACACGGACAATGTCCGATTTTGAACGCAAACTTGTCAGTGACGGCATTTTTGCGGAGTCACCGGATGCGGCAAGATATAGAGTGCCTTTCCCATATCCCAAATCTCTGATTTTAATCGGGGCGGAGGCGGGGTATTTTGAGGTCAGTTCTTCAAGCCAGTCCAGCCCGCAGATGCCGATATCGTAGTTGCCGATAGCTACCTGAATAGGAATATCTTTTTCCTGGAAAACTTTCAACATCAGGTCAGGGAAACGAGTGGATTTCACGCGGTAGTTGCGTAATCCTTCGTTGTAGCCATCCATTTCCCAGCCTGCTTTTGCCAGTAAGATAGCGGTCTCCGCAAGTAATTTGCCTTTGGGTAGAGCAATTTTAATGGTCACTTTCTCTCCCCCGTTATTTTCAGGACTTCCTCCGATGTTTTGGCGGTTAATTTATTCTTATTCAACTGATTAATGATGGTAAACCTCGGTGCTGTACTTTTCATTTCAATCAGCCAATCGAACTCAGATATATTCTCATTATCTAATTCCAGAGCGACAATAAATCCTGTGTTACGCAGACGATCTGCAATTTCATAAGCTTCCTTCACGATTTTGACACCATCGTTTACAAATCTAATCAGCACGTTTTCAGGCCCCTGTTCGATTTGCGGAGATGCTTTTACTATATTCATAAGACGGTCGAGCCGTAAAGCAAAACCAGAAGCGGGGATATCTTTGCCGCCCATTAATGGGATGAGAGCATCATATCTGCCGCCGCCTCCAACTTTGGTTTTTCCGACAAACAACTGAAAGATGATGCCTGTGTAATATTCAAAACCCCTGCCTGAGGCAATATCAATTTGATATTTTTGTCCTATATTCTCTAGCAAATCGACGATGTCCAGAAAATTATCCAGTGCCGGCGTGAATTCCGGCAGGTTTTGATTAAATACTGCCTTGAGGTTTCGTAAAAATCCCGGAGTTTTCCCTTTCAAGTCAAGCAATGGAGTTAATAGCCGCATCAATTCAGGCGTTTGTGATTTCAATCGTGCCAGCACTGCTACATTGCCGTCGAGAATCTGGTCGAAAACTTTTCCTTGCTCTTCTACGGATAATCCGAATCCTGTTAATAAAGCCCTTATTAAACCGGCGTGAGATAGCTTCAGTTCGACGTCTTCGAGCCCCAGTTTTTTCAGTATTTCGATGGAGAGAGTTAGCAGTTCTACATCGGCATAAGTTGAACCCGCTCCGATTAACTCTGTACCGCACTGCCATTTCTCTCTATTTTCTTTACCGGTCTCTTCGAAGATGAATGTATTGATAATGTAGAAAAGTCTGGCAAGTTTTTTGTCAGCCAGATTATCGATGTAGAGCCTGACAGCGGGGATAGTTCCTTCCGGTCTGAGTACCACTCTTTCTCCACACCAACCGTCCCAATCGAGGAAAGAATAAACTTTGCTCAAAGTTCCTGGTGTGAGAGTGCCGGTTGAGGTGAACAGGTGCAGGGACTCGATTGTCGGAGTCCTGACTTCCTGATAACCCCATTTGAGACACGAATCTCTAAAAATCCCCTCGATGAGCCGAAACTGTGTCATCTCTTTC
>CAIWXV010000045.1 GCA_903916765.1 uncultured Dehalococcoidia bacterium
GGATCTGGATACGCTCGAAGAGTTAAATCATAAGATTCTCCTCGAAAACTCTAATGACCTCATAAAATCTGGTAGAAAGTATATTTTCGCGATAGATTTTACAAATGATCCTTATTATGGAGAAATAGATGAAAATAATGCAACCTATGTAGTAAAAGGCCAATTAAAGTCCTCTACAAACTCCTTTTATTTGTACATTTCGCTCTATCTGGTCAATGAAGATCGATGATTATCCATGGCAGTCTTTCCGGTTCGGAACGGTATTAAGAAAACCGAATTTATTCAGATATTTTTAAATATCATCGCTAAAATGGGGGTTTCAATAAAAGTACTTTGTCTGGATCGGGGTCGTCTTCCAGGTTGCTTGAGTACAGGTGGTTCCTGGAGTATATTGAACGTCCTGATAATCTGGTAGATTCGCTGCTGGTTAACCTGAAAATACCGAGAAATCTCTGCAACCGGCTTACCTTTCAGCCGCTGCTTGAGGATCCTCTCAATATCCCCATTATAGTCAAGAACCTTTGATTTGATACAATTCGTAATAGTTAAATGGGCAAAAATTAGTCGAATCTTAAAAAATGGAGGTTATTGAGATTAAAATGAAAGTAAAACAGTATTGAATGTAAGGTCTTTGACTATAGTTAGTTTACTCACATCAATATTTAGATTTGATTCAAAATGATTTCGGGATAGGACAAAATTAGATCAAAAAGAAAATATATTTATAATGAATTATATCATGATATATTAAATGATACGGTTTATCGTGTTAAGCTGTTCAGTAACTACTACATTTTTTTTCATTTTACCAGCTATTCCCCATTTCAATTATTATAGTATTCCGAAATCTATTATTGATACCTGAATGGGATTATTTTATAATAACCGCGCGTAGGGCCGTTTTCATAAAAATGTCTGCCAATACGCTGACAGATGGCTGCTGGGAAAAAATCTGATATACTGGAAACTGTTTACCTTGTTAAGCTATTAACCAATTATATTCGATTTGACCTTAAATTCCGTGGATCATACCCATACCCCCTTGCAAATTCTGTGCCTAAGTATGGAACCCGTTGACACTCTAATATCACAATTAACGCGCTCCGGTGATGGGATATCGGAAAAAACAGGTGAATATGAGACCAAATTTCACGAAAGGTATAAATATGTTACAGGAGAGGATATGTTGAATACATTTATATCGGAGTTTTGGGATGTCATGCATTGCAGATTTCCGGTTCAAGGATGTAGAAAACTGAGCTCAGGTGATCAAGGTGACAAAAACAAAGTTTACGAATGCGGCTATTACTTTAGGATTATTGCTGTTGCTGGTGCTGCCAGCATGTGCTGGACAGTTTACGGTATCAAGTATCGACCCTAATATGGGATACAATAATGGAACCGTTGCAATTATCAATTTGGCTGGAACAAATTTTAGTGTACCATTAATGGTAAATTTAAAAAATGAATCATTCTCCAGGATTATTCCGACAACCGGCTTTGGATTTGTAACCCCCACTCAAATTCAATGTATATTCAATCTTGAAGGTCAGCCTGCTGGACTGTATAATGTTAGTGTTGTTAATGGTTCTGATACATTGAACAACGCGACATTGCCAAATGGATTCCAGATTGTTAACCCACCTCCAGGATTATCGAGTATCAATCCTCATACTGGCATCAATAATGATCCTGCGTTATCTTTTGTTGTCACAGGTACGAATTTAATCCTATCGGGTGCAACATTAAATCTGACATGCTCCGGAACGACTATCAAAGCGACAAACCTTGTTGAATTAATTCCTAACACTTCTGTGTCCGGGAAATTTAATCTTATGGGAGCCCAGAATGGGACTTGGTATGTTGATTGGAAAAATTATGATCAGAATATATCAAACACTCTGACATTTACTATCACAAACCCATTACCTACTATTAATCCGACAGGAATTTCTCCAACTGGTACTACCAATGATATTGTGAATCAGCCGGTTACGGTAACGGGGACCGGCTATCTGTCTGGAGCTACCGTTGCGCTTATCCAGGGTTCTAAACAGGTTCCGATAAACGGTCCGAATATCTTCATTGTAACGCCAAATGTGATTTCATTTTTTGCAAATTTCACAGGACAACCTGTGGGTCCATATAATGTCACCGTAATAAACCCTGATAATCAGAATGTTACCCAATATAATGGAATAAGAGTTTTCTATCCTGCATCACCTATTGTTGAGAATATCACCCCCAATACGGGTATAAATACAAGTAGTATCACTAATGTACTGATAGGGGGTTCAGGATTCCAGCCAGGCGCAATAATCAATCTGACTAAGTCCGGGCAACCTGATATCTATGCGACATCAGTTATTGTCAATAACCAGAGTTATATTACCTGTACTCTGCCAATAACCGGAGCGACAACCGGTGCGTGGAATGTAAAAGTAACAAATAACGATACGCTACCTGGATCAAAATATTCTGGGTTCACAATTACCGCACCACTAGATAGTATCACCAACCTCCACAATTCCACTTATCTACAGACATCCATCAAGTGGGTCTGGACCGATCCCACCTCGCCTGATTTTGATCACGTTATGGTATACCTGAACGGGGCATTTAAGGAAAACGTGGCCAAGGGCGCTCAAACCTACACGGCATCGTCCCTTACCCCTGGTACCTCATACACCATTGGAACCAACACGGTTGGGACAATTGGCCAGGTAAATACGACCTGGGTGAACCTTACCAATTGGCCGGCACCCGGAGTTCCACCCGTAGTGAACTTCACAGCGAGCCCGACTGCAGGATTTGCTCCATTACCTGTGACCTTCACCGATCAATCCATAACTGGACCTTTCTCCAGCTGGCTCTGGACGTTTGGAATCCCTGGGCCTCAAGATACGAGTCAGAACCCATCTTTCACTTATAGTCAGATAGGTAACTTCACTGTGAACCTTACTGTTACAAATGCCACTGGTACGACAACAATATCGAAGCCTGATTATATAATCGTAACAAACAAACCGCACTCAGATTTCACAATGAATGTCACTACCGGGATAGCCCCGTTGACTGTTGCATTCACGAATAATTCTCAGTATGCAGATGGATGGTCTTGGAACTTTGGCGATGGTTCAAATTCAACCGAGAAAAATCCGATTCATACCTATACGACGGCAAGATTAGCAAACTATAGTGTCTCGCTTACCACCTCGAATGCAGGAGGAATTGGGGATACGGTCCTTAAAACTGATATTAAGGTTCTATTCCCCTGCCCGATAGCAAATTTCACAGCAACTCCAACAAAAGGTGATGCACCCCTGACTGTCCAGTTTACCGATACGTCAACCGGTACCATTTCAGGAAGGAACTGGGACTTCGGAGATTACAGTGCGATATCACATGAACTGAACCCGGTGCATACCTACACAACAGTGGGTGTGCATACAGTGCAGCTTGAAGTCTACAATCCGGATTGCAATAACACGACATCCAAGTTGATCAATGCGACCCAACCAAGGCCTGTTGCAAGTTTCGGTGTGAACGTGACCAATGGGACAATTCCATTTGATGTCCAGTTCGCTGACCGGTCCACGAACAACCCGAATAACTGGTATTGGAACTTTGGTGATGGTCAGTCATTAACAGGGCAAAAAAATCCGGTTCACCGTTTCACCACTCAAGGAATCCACAGAGTTACAATGCAGTCTTCAAATGCCGGTGGTATGAGTAATGAAACACCCTACATTTATATTACTGCCTATAACCCCCGCCCAATAGCAAACTTCACCGGATCACCAACTTTAGGGACCGTCCCGCTGACCGTTCAGTTTAGTGACACCTCGTCCAATAATCCAACGAATTGGACATGGATCTTTGGAGATGGCCAATTTGATTTAGTAAATCGTAACCCGGTTCATACCTACAACAAGGCCGGGAGTTACAATGTTACCCTCACGGTATGGGACAAGACAATTCCTGGGCAACCTTCCTCCAGCTTGACGAGACCCGCATATATAACGGTGACAAAAACTCCATTTGCAGAGTTCATTGCGAGTCCGACAAGCGGGACCGCCCCGCTCGTCGTAAGTTTTACTGACCAATCCCAGGGTAACCCGTACCGGTTCTACTGGAAGTTTGGAGACGGGACTATCTCCAGTGTGAAGAACCCGACACATACCTACCAGAGACCAGGTAATTACACTGTTACGGAAACCGTCCAGAATCTCGCAGGAATGAACACAACTGTAAAAAAGAACCTGATTACCGTAAGTACACTGCCACAGGCGAGTTTCGTCGTAAATGCTACATCAGGCATTGAACCAAAGACAATACGGTTCACTGACACCTCTACGGGTGTTCCGAGCCCGAATTCATGGAACTGGGACTTCGGTGATGGAAGTGCAGGATCCGTTGTGAAGAACCCCGATCATACCTATTCACCTGGTGTCTACAGTGTCCGGCTGGTTGTGTCCAATGGGATCAATTCAAGCACGGTAACAAAGCCTTCTTTGATTACTATCAGCCCCCTGACCGTAGCTGAATTCACATTCGAGCCATTTGAAGGAGGGGATGTACCATTAATGATACAGTTTACCGATAATTCCTATGGTAATCCGACCAGTTACGCATGGAATTTTGGTGATGGCCTAACAACCTCAAAAGAGCAGAACCCGGTCCATACCTATACAAAACCTGGGGATTATAACGTTACACTGACAGTTACAAACAGTAATCGTGTCTCTTCAACTGTCGTACATACGGTAGTCCTGACAGGTACACCCGTTGCTTCATTCAAAGCTTACCCGAAAGAAGGCTCCAGTCCACTGACTGTTCAGTTTACAGATACTTCGTCAAATAATCCCACAGAATGGGTCTGGACGTTCGGGGATGGGGCATATGGATATGAGCGAAATCCGGTTCATACTTATAATTCTCCAGGTAAATTCACCGTGACGTTGTTTGCCAGAAATAATTATGGCACCGGTGAGACTAAGCCCTATCCGGACCTGATCACTGTAAGTCAATTCCCATAAATCTTTATAGAACCCAAATTTTTAGAACGGGTAGCTCTTTTTCGAAGATTAACCGCATCAGAAGATAAAACCTGGCCAATATCTCCCGTATTCACATTGACCCATTTGGATTGAGTGACATGATAGCGAGGCAGGAAAAAATTACAATTTAGGTTTTGTCTTCAATGATTCAACTATCAGGCGGACACCTTCTTCAATGTCCTCCAAATCAAGTACTTCGACAGGTGAATGAATATATCTGGTCGCAATTGATATCGTTGTGCTTGGGATTCCCCCTTTGGTCAGGTGTATTGCAGTAGCGTCTGTGGTACCCCCGCTTCCAACTTCAAGCTGTACGGGGATGTCGTATTTTTTTGCAGTCCCGGATAGCCATGTTACAAGGGTCCGGCTTGCAATCAGCCCACGGCCACCTGCATCAACAATAGTAATTACCGGACCCTTTCCCATCTCAATATTGGCGTCCTTCTTTTCGATGCCGGGATGGTCACCAGGGATGGTAACATCGGTGGCGATAGCGCAATCAGGATCGAGCGTGAATGAACTCGTCCTTGCACCCTTCAGCCCTACTTCCTCCTGGACCGTGAATACAGCATACACTGTATGGGGTGATTTCATGGTCTTCACCGCTTTGATCAGCATCGCGACACCAGCCCTGTTATCGAATGCTTTCCCTGTCACGCGGCCGTTTGCCAGTTCAGTAAATTCGCGGTCGATAGTAACCGGTGTACCGACTTCAATCCCGAGGTCCCCGACTTCATCAGCATTTTTTGCCCCGACATCAACAAACATATCGTCTGTCTTGACTCCTTTTTTCCTTTCTTCCTCGTCCATCATATGAGGTGGTTTTCCGCCGATTACACCGTAGACCTGCCCCTTTGATCCATGGAATATGACCCGCTGGTTATAGAGCGTCGGGGCGTACCACCCGCCGAGTGTAACAAACCTGATGAAACCCCTTTCGTCGATGTATTTTACCATCAGGCCAATCTCATCCATATGGGCTGCAAGCATCACCGAAAATTTACCCCCTTTTTTTATGGCAATCAGGTTACCCATCGGGTCTTCCCTTATCTCATCAACAGAGCCTTTCAGCTCTTTTTTAACAATATCGTAAACGCTTCCTTCATTGCCCGATACACCGTGGGCATTGGATAATTTTTTAAGAAGTTCTTTGACCATAGTAAAGGTACTATTGCTTCTTGGACCCTATCAAAAGTTCGATGTTAAAACGTGCATGAAGCCAGATGGCTTCGCACCGAAGCAATGAAAATTTGGAAATAACGGCTTTGTTGAAATGCTCTAAAATCTATCCTCAGTACTTCTCTAAATCACCTTTTTCAAACATAGAGGATTCAACCTTCGATTCATAAACCATCCATTAAATGGGCCTATTTCTGATTGGAATATGGTTTCGGAAACCGCA
>CAIWXV010000046.1 GCA_903916765.1 uncultured Dehalococcoidia bacterium
ATCTCCTGGCTAAATTGGCAATTCCCTATTAATCAATAGAGAGGCTTATATGCATGGTGTTCTGTCTCGAAAAGATATAAGGCGGATGTTACAGCAAACTCCACCGTTGGTTGAAGGCTACCTTAATCTCGAACAACAGTTACAGCCGAATGGGTTCGATATTACCCTGCGTGATATCGCGATGCTCCAGACATCGGGGCAAATCGGCGTCGAGAATGCTCAGAGACAATTACCGGACTTAGCGCCCTTGATGTTCGATGGCTTGGGGTTTGTAGAACTCATTCCCGGTAGTTATCTCATAACCTACAATGAAGTTGTTCACATTCCGACAAATCTGATGGCGCTGGCAAGACCACGGTCGAGTTTACTCCGTTGCGGGGTAAATATCGGCACGGCAGTTTGGGACGCCGGTTATTCCGGGCGTTCCCAATCATTGCTCATCGTTTATAATATGAACGGTTTTCGTTTACAGAAGAATGCCAGGGTAGCACAGCTGGTCTTTTTCCCTCTGATGTCAGAGACCGAGGGCTATTCCGGAAAATACCAGAACGAAAATACGGGGTAAATAGATTACTCCAGAAACATAATTTCCGCTGACGGTTTTTTCAGAATGTCTATCTGTATGCCGGCCTCACGGAAAAGTTCCTTGAAAGCGTCATCGTTGTATTTCCCGAAGCTGACAAGTCGCTTGATTCTGGCGTTGACCAGCATTTTGGCGCAGAGAATACAGGGCGTATGGGTGCAGTAGATCGTACAACCCTCCAGACTGATGCCGTGAAGTGCCGCCTGAATGATGACATTCTGTTCGGCGTGAATTGCCCGACAGATTTCATGACGGGTACCAGAGGGGATATTGTTTTCATCGCGCAGGCACCCCAATTCCAGACAGTCTTTGAGACCTGCCGCTGCTCCGTTATAACCGGTGGTCAGAATGTGCTTATCTTTGACGGCTACAGCACCGATATGGTGCCGTAGACAGGTGCTGCGTTCCGATACTACCGAAGCTACTTTTAGGAAGTATTCGTCAGCACTCGGTCGGGTAGTGTTTTTCTTCATGCCAGCCTCTCAATCACTCGTTTCGTTTCTTCTATAAGTTCTTTTAAAGAGGACTCGTTGACGATGGTGAAATCCGCCATTGCAATCGGTCCTCCCTTGTTGCTGTTCTCTATCTCCGATTTGTCACGGGTTGCCGCTTCTTTGTTGGTCAGAGGGCGTATTTGCCTTCGGGAGAGCCGGGAGTAACGTGTTGCCGGTGATGCCCAGACAGCTACCATCCTCAATTTGTCGCCGTAGTAGTTTTTCAGTAAGACACTCTCTTCCCACGAATAAAGACCGTCAGCCACCACATCGGATTTTTTCAATGCTTCATCGATGCGCGGGATGTTCAACTTGGCATAAGCTACCATGCCGTGTTCTTTACGCAATTGCTCACGGACCTGACGTTCGTTTGCCTCAGAAAGTTCCAAGCCGCGTTTTTTCACTTCTTCATCGGTGATGTCGCCGAATCTGACTCGGATATAGCCGCTTTTTGCGAACTCGCGGGCAACCTCCGACTTCCCGGAACCCGCCATACCCACAATTGCCACAACTTTCATCTTGACTCCATTATAGGAAACCAACCGACTGATTACAATGCCTTAGCGGTCGGAATTTCTTCCCACAAACCGCTCTTTTTCTGTCGTTTGTACTCCAGTAATAACCATGACCCTGCGGTGATAAAACCGAAAATATCGGAGAGCGGCAGGGAAATCCAGATTCCAGGCAGCCCCAGATATTTAGAAAGCAGAAGAATTGCCGGCACAAAGATAAGAGCCTGTCTTGTGAAAGCCAATATCATCGCATTTACACCTTTAGACAATCCCTGGAAGGTGTTGATAAAAACAATCGTAGGACCATAAAGGATGAGGGTTGACAGAAAAACTCTCATCCCGGGGACGCTGATTTTCAGTAGTTCCGGGTCGGAGCTAAATATTCTGATAACCTGAGGGGTAAAGATTTCCAACCCGATGGTAAACACGCCCATAATTGCGACCAGCCACAAAGAGGCGATTTTGACGGCACCCCAGAGACGTTTCCATTGCTTGGCACCATAACTGAATCCGATAATCGGGAGTAATCCCTGACCGGTGCCGACAATGAACATAAATGCCAGGTCGCTGATACGTCCGGCAATGCCTACTCCTGCCACCACCAGCGACCCAAAAGTGCCGACGACATGGAAGAAAAGGCCAAAGACCACCCCCTCGGCCCCTTCCATAAGTATGGAGGGTAACCCTATCCGGTAAATATCTAAAATAACCTTCCAGTTCGGCAGGAAATGCCGAATCTTCAATTGATAAGCGGAACGCCTGGTAAAGATGTAATAGCACACCAGAAAAGCGCTTATCGACATAGAAATTATGCTTGCCAGGGCGGCACCGCGGATTCCCATTTTGGGGAAAATTCCCCAACCGAAGATAAAAAACGGGTCCAGGATAACATTGCAAACCTGGCTGATGATAGTAAAAATCATCGGTCTCAGGGTGTCGCCGGAAGCATGGAAAATACCACGCATCATGGTGGTAAAAAATAGCATGGGCATTCCCCAGCTGAGGATGAGGATATATTGTTTGCTAAGCTCGATAACGTCCGCAGGGGCACCGCACAAAGTTAGAATCTGTTTGGAGAAGAGATGGATTAATAAAATGAAAATTCCACCCAGCGACAACGATAGGAAAAATGTTTGACCTGCTATTTTATTGGCTTCTTCGACTTTTCTTTCACCAAAACGCCGTGAAGCCAGAGCATTAGCGCCGACACCCGAACCTGCCCCGACGGCAACAGATATTATCCAGAAAGGTAAAAGTATTGTCACGGCGGCTAAAGGCCCATACCCCAGCCTCGCTACCCAGAAAGCATTCACCAGATTATATAGAGAGATAACTACCATAGAGATAGTACTCGGTAGACTCAGACGAAAAAGAAGTTTGCCTAAAGGTTCTGTTCCAAGACGTTCAGTGGTTTTGTGCAGTGATGGGGTTTGTTCCAGAGTAGTTCTCCTTGAATAACTTAATCTATCAGTTAGACAGGCTCGAGGTCAAACCGACAGGACGCGGAAAATTCATTGTGGTAATATATTAAGCAATTCACGGTGGATAATTATGTCTGAGAAAACAAATCTGGCGAATAAAATCAAACAGGGCATACCTGAAGAACTGGGCGGGCTAGTGAAAAAAGCCTCAGATATTGCCAGGCGCAAAAACCTGCGGCTTTATCTGGTAGGCGGCATTGTGCGCGACCTTTTACTGGGGCAGCCTAATCTTGACATCGACCTGGTGGTAGAAGGCGACGCCATCGGGCTGGCGAAGGAATTCGCCGGAGAAATCGATGGGAAATTGACGGTGCATCCGATGTTTAATACTGCCAAAGTTACTGCCGGCAAATGGAGCATTGATTTTGCGATGGCGCGTACCGAAACCTATGCCAAGCCCGGTGCTCTGCCGACGGTAAAGGCGGGCACTTTGAAAACCGACCTCTTCCGCCGTGATTTTACCATTAATGCAATGGCGGTTCGTCTTAACCCTGAGCATTATGGGGAACCGATTGACCTTTACGACGGATTCGACGACCTGAAAAATAAGCTTATCCGCATCCTGCATGAGAAGAGCTTCACCGACGATGCTACCCGCATCTGGCGTGCCCTCCGTTACGAACAGCGCCTCGGTTTCAAAATCGAGCCTGAAACCTTGAAACTTCTGAAAAGGGATGTAGCGCTGTTGAAAACTGTCGGAGGATACCGCTTAAGGCATGAATTGGAACTGGTATTGAAAGAAAAAGAACCGGAAAAGGTTTTAACGAGCGCTGACGAACTGGGAGTGCTGAAAGAACTGAATCCATCTTTGAAAGCCGGTGACGGGCTGGTAAAAAAATTCAAGGAAGCCAGAA
>CAIWXV010000047.1 GCA_903916765.1 uncultured Dehalococcoidia bacterium
ACGTAAAATGCCGTTATGTGTTCACCTATTATACCGCCTCTGTTAGCAATTTGTTAGCAAAATAGAAAAAAGCCTTTATACATCATTTAACATAAGGTCTTTTTTAGCTTCAAATAGTGGCGCGCCTAGAGGGATTCGAACCCACGACCCCCGGTTTCGAAGACCGATGCTCTATCCACTGAGCTACAGGCGCATGTATGTCAATTATATCTTGGAAAATGGCAAAGGGCAATCAAATACGGGGAAAGATTTGGGGTGAGTGGAGGGGATTGAACCCTCGATCTTCAGGGCCACAACCTGACGCCTTAACCACTGGGCTACACTCACCATATTGTTGATTGAGACAACTATATATTATATAGAAGTACATTCCTGCTTTCAAACGTATAAGGGTTGTTGAGTATGATCGATAAATGGATCCTGTACTAAATACGGGATGGAACTGCCTCCCCCACCCCAAGATACATTCGCCCCGATAAAATCGGGACTCAGTATGACAGTACGTCTATCAGAGGTACTTCATTACTTCAGCAAGACCAGTAATACGGGGGCAGTCGGTAATCTCAGTACACGCATTCACACGGTCGAGCAGAATCGGATTAATACCCACACCCCGCGCACCTACTACGTCATTCTGGTACTGGTCGCCGATATGAATTGCTTCCTCAGGCTTGATTTTCGCCAGTTCCAGAGCTTTCAGAAAGATTGGAGGCTGTGGTTTCTCAGACCCTACTTCTCCTGAGGTAATCGTAAAATCGAGAAGGGATGCGAGACCTAATTCATGGCAAATGGCATCCATTCCGTGGTCGACATTCGTCAGTAAACCGACGGTTTTCTTCCGCTCTTTAACAGCTTTTATAGTAGTCAGCGCATCATCGTAGAGAACGAACTTCATGGTGGTGTTCAGTTGGAGCATCCTTGCTACCACTTTGTAGGCTAAATCATCAGTCACCCTAATGCCTATGCCTTCCATTATAGTCCGATGATAATTGGCATAAACCCGCATTTGTTCTTCCTGTTTTCTTCGGCGTATCGGCAGGTGGACATTCTCTTTGGTATACTCTTTATCAGCGAGATAGAGATAAGGAATGATAGCTTTCGGTGAAATATTAAAGCCAAGCTCTTTTAGAGCTTGGCTTTCCAGTTCTTCACGTAGCGGAGAATAATAGGCCAATGTATTAAACCAATCGAAAAATACGGCTTTAATCACAGCGTATCGTTACCGCTTAGTCGTCTTTTACGCCCAAGTCTGTAATGTAGTCGACAGCATTCCGGACACTGACGATTTTTTCCGCATCCTCATCCGGTATCTCAATCTTATGGGCTGAATTGCTGAATTCTTCTTCCAGCGACATTACCAGCTCTACGAGATCCAGAGAATCGGCGCCTAAATCATCAACAAAGCGGGCTGCAGGTAAAACATCTTTCTCATCGACGCCCAGCTGTTCGACCACAATTTTTTTGACCCGCTCGAAAACAGTTGCCAATTGATACCCCCCTCTCTAATTAAGGAATTTCTTTTTTAATACTAGCACTAACAGCACCAAGCACGCCATTAATGAATTTTGATGAGTTTTCACTACCGAAATGCTTGGCTAGCTCGATAGCCTCATTGATTGCAACCTTTACTGGTATTCTATTATCAATCAAAATTTCAAAGATTGCAAGTCGCAAGATGTTCCGGTCAATCACCGCTAGTTGTTCCACTGGCCAAGCCGGAGCAAAACGATGGATTTGGTCATCCAGCTTCTTCTTGTACTTTACAACCCCTTCTATTAACTCGCGGGCAAATTGGGCAGTCTCTTTGGATAAAGCAGTTTCCTGCTGAAGATGCGCCAGGCTCTCCACCGGGTCATGCCCAACAGAATCGATTTCATAAAGTGCTTGAAGCGCTATGCTTCTGGCTTTCCGACGCCCGCCTGACATTAATTACCCCTCTACCCAGAATACCCCATAAAATATCTAATTGTCCACACAATTGTCGGATTGTTTCGTTTCTATGGCTCCTCGCTAAGACATACCACAGTATCAGATTTTTCCCAGAGAGAAGCCACCATCGACCGTTATAACCTGTCCGGTAATATAACGCGCCTCATCAGAGGCAAGAAAAACGACTGCCTCCGCAATGTCACGCGGTGTCCCCATGCAAGCAAGCGGAATGTGGTCTATCATTAGTTTTCTGATATCTTCAGGTATGGCTTGCGTCATAGGAGTATCGATAAAACCAGGAGCTACCGCATTGGCAGTAATACCGCGTGAAGCTACTTCCTTGGCAATTGCCTTGGTAAAGCCGATGATGCCGGCTTTAGCGGAAGCATAGTTAGCCTGCCCTATATTTCCCATAATCCCGACGACACTGGAAATGCTGACGATTTTTCCCGAGCGCTGTTTCAACATAAAGCGCAAAACGGCTCTGGTACACAGGAAAACACTCCTTAAATCGACAGCAATGACCTTATCCCATTCCTCATCCGTCATCCTCATTGTCAACTGGTCGCGGGTAATACCCGCATTGTTAACAAGGATATCCACTTTCCCATAAGTCGCTATCGCCGTGTCTATCAACCGCGTCGCATCTGCCGAAGAACTGACATCTGCCATAATCGCCGTCGCCTGACGGTTCATTTGTTTGATTTCAGCTACGGTCTGCTCCGCCGGTGCATTATCGCCGACGTCATTGACAACGATGGTGGCTCCCGCTTCTGCCAACCTCAGAGCAATCGCTTTACCGATGCCTCTACCGCTTCCGGTAACAATAGCTACTTTACCAGTTAAATCCATTTCCATCTCCCTCGTTCCAATTCATTATCCGGGTGTGTTTGTTGACCTTGGCGGTGTTGACGGTTTGATCCATATTACTGACCTTTCATGGGGTCGTATCAATCATCCTGAAGAAATCGTTCAACTTGATCAGAAAATTAATGTTGTTATCCTCGACTTCGACGAAAACAAAAAACGTATCGCTCTTGGTCTCAAACAACTTAGTGCACATCCATGGGATTCGCTC
>CAIWXV010000048.1 GCA_903916765.1 uncultured Dehalococcoidia bacterium
CTGGACGGTTACTTCAGATGTAACGGCATTTATAACCGGCAACAACTATGGTTGGCTTTTAAATTGTATCACCACTTCAGGGTCGAATAGTTCTACTTTCTATTCCAAAGAATATGCTACTACCTCTTCTCGTCCCCAGTTAATAATCGTCTGGCACTGATAGCCGGGAAAACGAGGATAATATTATGAAGTTAACGAAGATTTTTCAAATCAGAGGTATGACGAATAGCCAGAAAACCAGCGAGAAAGGGCAGGCTCTTTTACTAGTTTTAGTCTTATTACTTGTAGGAGCTATAATTGTTACGTCTTCATTAAGTTTTGTGGGGACTTCTCTGAAGACTAATAAAGTCTATATAGCTAATACAACCTCATTATATGCTGCGGAAGCCGGCATCCAGGATGGAATATGGCAGATACTGAATCAGACTTCCAGCGACCTCAATCTAATTTTAGACCCTATATCTCCGAACACCAATGCATTTACGGATTATGACTACAATTCTTCCGGATGGACATATACGCTGTCATCTCCAACCACTAATAATGCTGTTAATGTTAATACTTATCCGGTTAATATTTCAGTGACCAATGTCTGGGTTCCGCTTATCGATGATAATAATCCTTCCTTTGTTCCATCTATAACTAATCCTTTGCCGCCGGATGGGAAGGATTATTTTGACCCGCCATCACCAAGTACGGCTCAAAATATTAGCCAAAATACCATTTTATTGGTGAGCGGAGAGGTAATAACCTGGAGTTCTAGCGGAGGTAATTATAAAATTAAAGTTAATTATAATGATACTATACCTTCTAAACCTTTAACTATAACTTCCATAGGTTGCTGGTTACCCCAGGGATTTGCTTATACTAATGGCAGCAGTAATTTACAGGGGATTTATTCTACCGAGCAAGTACTGCAATGTGCCGGTAATGAAGCTGTTGTTTGGACGCTTCCTTCTGGAACAACTTTTAGTAGTTTACGTTCCAGTTTGGGACAGACCGGGAGTACGATAGCGATTTCACTTCTATACACTGCCAACTTAGCCAAAATGCCCGAACCTCTTCCCTGGATAACTAATACTGCAAATTTAAATTTTATATATTCTTATGCCTGGGATGCCGATGTCAAGGTTTATGATATGATTGCCTCTGCCTGGAAAACGGAAATAGAAGCTTACATTCCAAAATCGGCAACTCGTTCCATAGGTTCTGCCGTTTCCGGCGATTATGTTGCCATCGGCAATTCGCTAATGACAATGGGCACATACAACTCCAACGGTATTCGATATTCAGCAGTTACTTACCCGAATACCACCAGCGCGACAGTTCCTGTGGACAGTTCCAAGTCTGGTTCCGATATTGAGGGCGCATATCTTTATTGGTCAGGATGGTTACAAAGTTCCAGCGAACATCTGGGCGTTAATCCGGGCACTGATTACGGTACACTGGTTAATTTATTTATCAATGGACATCAAGTTTGTTTTAATGGTAGTAATTATACACAAGGTACTAATCCAGTGGAGTCCTCAAAGAATCAAACACAATCTATAGATGTAACGGGTAATGGCGATTATTCTTATTCTTGCTATAAGGATGTCACCACCCTGGTTCGCGGGGAACTCCAGGCAGAAAGTGCCTCGATTTTCTCTAACACGTTGACTTTTAATGTCGGTCCTGCAAACGGTTGCACGCTGGGTAATACCGACAACGAATGGTCTTATGCCGGCTGGTCATTAGTACTTATTTATTCCGGTCCCACCACATTGGGACATCAACTGTATCTTTATGATACATTTACTTACGCGGATGGTAACCACGGTAATCCGGGTAACGGTGCGGATATTGACCCTACACAAAATACCTCCGGACCAGGAGGAACCATCAGCGGCTTTCTCGTTCCGTCGCAAATTCCGGGTGAAGGAAGCGCTGATAGCGCCGCGAAATTAACCGTCTTTGTGGGAGAAGGAGACTGGTGTTATGCCGGTGATTTTATAGCTTTGAATATTCCGTCAGCATATTGGACTAATCCCTGGAGCCTGCCGGCTAACAGTCCCTATCGGCTCTGGGATGGTATCGCTACAAATGGCAATTCCGCTTCTAATCCTAACAATGTCTGGAACAGTTACCCTCAGACAGGGACCGGGCTTGTCGATGGCGTAGATATCAAAACCTTTAATATTACCTGGGGGAGCGGACTGGTAAACGCGGGGGATACCTCGGCGAGAATAGATATGCCAACCCAAACCGATTCCTGGAATCTCATCTACATGATTCTTTCCTTCCGCAGTTCAGTTACCAGCGGTGGCTCTGTTTCTTATTTAATAAGAAGGAAACCGTAGCAATAGAAATTATTATAGAATGTATTTTGTGAATTACCCTGTGCTAACAGCACAGGGCGTCTTAACCACTTTAATAATACTAATCATATGATGAACTTGAAAAAAAGAAATTTAATAGTTACAATAGAATTCTCCCAGAAAGCAGATAATATTTGTAAACAAGTAGGGGATGCGAAACTAGAATGGCTACAGAAGCAGTGGACTCCGTCGCGGCGCTAAAAGATTTAATTAAACAATATATGGAAAAGCGCGGTTACAAAACAGTCGATGGGGCTAAAGTCCTCGGGAAATCGGGGGCGGAACACACCTTCGATATGTTGGCACGGAGAGAAGGTGGTTTAGACAGTCATGCCGTGGGTATTTGTTTTGTTTCTGAAGGTGAAGAAAACACAGAGGCAACTATTGTTCGTAACTGTGTTAGCAAAGCCTATGACGCCGGCATCGAAGGTAAAATTATCATTGCCGCCTATCCACTTAGTCAAGAGATAAAACAGCTAGCTCAAAAGCAGAGAATAAAGGTCATCGATAAAGAACAAATTTTGGCATTACTTAAATCAGAATCGGCGCAAACAACCAAGCCAAGTCGACAAGGTAGCTTATCCGTACCTGCTGAATTTGAAAATAGAACCCAATTACTGGAAGTTCTGGCTGATATGGGCTATAGAGTTGTTCAAGAAGTCAAAATGAAAGGCAAATCGGGGAATACGTATAGTTTTAACATCATAGCTTACGAAGATGATATTATTTCCAGCCATAGTTTGGGGATAGAATTTTTGACTGGAGAAAAAGAGGTGAGCGTGGAGCAGATATCATCATTCGACGTCAAAGCTTACGATGTTGGTATTGATGATAAAGCCATCATTATCTCCGCGCCTCTTAGTCATGTCGCTAAGCTATTTGTCCAAAATCACGGGATAGAAGTTCTAAAGATGAAACAAAACGCTTCTCCCGAATCATTAATTGCGGAAAAGAAACGAGCCAAGTCGCTGGATGCATTAACTTCTAAGCCAGAAGAAGCTGAAACGCTAGCCAATACATCTGGGACTATGGGACTGCAGCAGGTGCCGCAGCCAGAGGCGTTGGAACTTATTCCTGAAATCATGGCAAGAAGATATAATATCGTGCCCCTATCGATTTCACATAACACATTAACAGTGGCGATGGTGGACCCGACTGATATTTTTGCTTTGGAGGCGCTCTCATCTAAGAGTAAAATGAGAGTTAAACCCATCACTGCCACTGCCGATGGAGTTAGAGAAGCTCTTGACCTTAACTACCGAGGTTATAGCGAAATCGAAAGGCATATTTCTCAAGTGGCCACTTCTGACGAAATAACCGATGAGCGGCTTGTCCTTGATGCGGCACTAGATGCTCCTCTGGTACAAGCACTCTCTCTCATTGTAGAAGAGGCAGTTAAAACTCGTGCGTCCGATATTCATTTAGAGCCAGAAGAGAACAGACTACGAATACGATACCGCATCGACGGCATTCTTCACGATATGATGTCTTTACCTATAGGCATAAATCGGGCTCTTATCTCTCGAATCAAAATCCTGAGTGATATGAATATTGCTGACCATCTTCGTCCGCAAGATGGTCAATTCTCCTTTAATGCTAAGGGACGAGACATAGATATTCGAGTCGCCACTGTTCCTTGTGTCACCGGTGAAATGGCAGTGTTACGTCTTCTGGATAAGTCAAGAGCTAGCCGTGGATTAGCTGAACTCGGTTTCCTCCCTGAAAGCCTGAAAACGTATGAAATGATGCTGGCGGCTCCTTACGGCATGATTCTGAGTAGCGGCCCTACCGGCTCCGGCAAAACTACTACCTTATATGCCTCGCTGAATAGCCTTGACCTTGTGGGGAGAAATGTAATCACTATTGAAGACCCCGCGGAATATCGGTTCAAGGACATTAACCAGATTCAAGTTAATGTTCAAGCCGGCATCACCTTTGCCGCCGGTCTAAGGTCAATTCTTCGTCTGGACCCTAATATAATAATGGTTGGTGAAATACGTGATGGCGAGACAGCTAACATCGCTACGCAGGCAGCTTTAACCGGGCATCTAATGCTATCTTCTGTCCATGCCAATGATGCCGCCACGACACTGGCTCGTCTTACCGACCTGAAGGTAGAGCCGTTTTTAGTTGCTTCGTCAGTTGTTGGAGTGGTCGGTCAGAGAATGGTCCGGCGCGTCTGCACTTATTGTAGTCACCCTGTTGAATCACCATTGATAGAGCAAATTGCTTATGAAAGGGCAACCGGTGAGAAAAAGACGGAATTCTTATATGGTGTTGGTTGTGAGAATTGTTCTTATTCCGGTTACATGGGTCGCACTGGCATTTTCGAGATTATGGTGATGAGCGACCCTATAAGAGAGCTTATTGTACAGGGTGTCAATAGTAACGATATTCGAACTCAAGCAATCAAAGAAGGTATGACACCATTGATGAAGGATGGTATGCTTAAAGTAAAAGCAGGCATTACTACTCCAGCCGAAGTGCTACGTAGTGCTTATGCACAAATTTAGTATCGTGAGTGACTGAATGGACTATCAGTATATAGCCTATAATCAAGACAACAAACTGGTCAAAGGTAAACTTTCCGCTTCTAGCGAGGCGGAAGTCATGAGCCATTTTAACTCTATCGGCTATAAAATAATTAACCTTAAGTCATCATCCCCTCAGATAAGTAAAGTGCAGAAATCTCTATCCTTCTCATTCACCCCCCAGGTTAAGCAAAAAGAAGTAATAATGCTTTCTCGCCAGCTCGCCCTACTGATTGAATCCGGCATTGATATTGTCACCGCTTTAGATTTATTAAAAGCCCAGACATCCAATCGCGTTATGAAGGAAATACTTGGCAAAGTTGTCGTTGACCTCCACGCTGGAAACTCCTTCTCCACGGCTTTAGGCAAATTCCCTAAAGTTTTTCCTACGATGTACCATCGGTCGATCGCGGCTGGTGAGCAAGGTGGTAATCTCGGGGTAGTTTTAAGGCGAATGGCGGAATACTTGGAAAGATCGAGTGCGGCGGCCAAGAAGGTGAAAAGCGCTCTTACATACCCCATCATCGTGGGGGTGGTTGCCATTGTCGCAGCAGCCGTCATAGTTTTCTTTGTTCTGCCCACTTTCACTACTTTATACTCCCAAATGGGAGCTAAATTACCCCCCAATAGCACAAGCGCTTATTAACATAGCCGATGCCGGCCAGCATTACGGACTTTATGTTATATTAGCCTTAGTAGTCGGGGGTATTTTAGGTTTTGTCTATGTCAAAACACCAGCCGGTAGGACTCAATGGGATAGATTAGTGCTTCGTTTACCGGTAGTGGGACACATTGCCCTACTTAATGAGCTTGCCCGTTTCTCCCGAACGATGTCCATGTTAATTAAAGTCGGTTTGCCCCTACCGGATATTATGACCCTGTGTTCTCAGAGCAGTGGTAACAAGATTATGATTCAGGCTATCAATGAAGTCAAACAAGAAATGCTCAATGGTGAAGGCTTATCCCAGCCGATGTCAAAAAGGCATTTGTTCCTGCCATTAATAGTGCAGATGGTCAGCGTCGGCGAAAAAACCGGTAACCTCGGCAATACGCTGGTTACGGTAGCCGAGAGTTATGAGTTTGAGTCTGATGAGAAGACGGCAGCCGCGGTGGGACTTCTTACGCCCGCATTGACGATCGCTATCACCATAGTGGTAGGTTTTATTGCGGTGGCGATGGTTTCTGCCATGTATGGCATCTATGGTCAGTTGGGTACTGGACTGTAAAATTTGGAGTCAAAGATTATGATCCGTAAATCAGACGATGAGGAAAAGAACAAATGAAGTTATTAGGCAGGAGATTATGGTTAGTCTTAGGCGGAATCATTGTCGTTGTGGTTATTGCCGCCGGCGTCCTTTATACCTCTAACTCGCGGCAGATTGCCAAACGTAATCAACTCCAGTCTGACATTTTACAAGCGCAGCTCGTTCTCAATAGGAGTAACGAAGAAATAAAGTTGCTTAAGAGTCAAACACCCCAATTAACGGACACTCAGCTCAACGAAGCCAAGGCATATCTCGCCAGTATAAGTTTTCTGCCATCATCTGAAAGCATCGAGTATGACACAATGCTATTTTCCATTGCCGATAGTTGTAAATTGCATGTAGCAAACCTTGTTGCTTCAGCACCGGGAGAGCTAGAAGAGAATAAGGTAAAATATCAGGTCACCACTTTCACAATCAATGTAGAGGGTGTGTTGCCAGGTGTATTATTTAAAGCAGGGACAGAATCGAAGCAATATATTGATACGAATGTGAATCGTATCCTTGCTTTCGTCAGCTCAATCGTCACCAGTAACGATTTCAAAACCGCCATCATTACTTCGGTGAGTATCAACGCCCCTGAACCTCTGACTGACGTACTCGTGGCGGAAACGTACATAAACCTGCAAAATGAAATTAAAGATAAGTTAACAGCGGACGAAAAGAAGAATAAAACCGCCTTTGAGATAGAGCAGTTAGTGGTAGATAAAATAACGGCGATGACATTGGATGAAATAAATTTGTTCCTGGATAAACAGGGGTTCGAGAGACCGTCAGCCACCATTTTGTTTGTAATCTGGACATATAAAGGTGAGTAGCTTATGGATAAAAGAGTAACTACCTTATTTAGAGCTAAAAGAGTAACTACCTTATTTATTGAAGATACCCATATCAGACTGTTGGCGGCCCGAGGTAATCAGGTAGAACAGTGGGCTAGCGCTCCTCTGGAGCCGGGGCTGGTTAGCGGTGGTATTATCCGTGACGAAGACCGTGTGGCTGAAAAACTCAGGGAACTGTTTCTCCTGACAAAGCTAGGCAAAGATAATGTAATTGTCGGTTTAAACGGGCTGGATTCGCTTTACCGATTGATTACCCTGCCCGAATTGCCAGTGGCTCTAATACCCGAGGCAGTGCAACGGGAAGCCGCCAGGGTGCTGCCCATATCTTTGGACGAACTCTATCTTTCATACCAGCGTATCCCCGGACCAACAGGAGAAAATCTCGTTTTTGTGGCTGTTTTCCCCAAAAGCACGACCGATATCTTAATTAGAGCACTGCGTAAGGCAGGTATTGTGCCAGCCATGCTGGACTTAGCGCCGCTGGCTTTGTGCCGAGTCGCCAATGAGCCAAGAGCGATTATCGTAGATACCAGATTAGACCACCTCGATATTATAGTTATGGTAGACAGGGTGCCTCAAGTAATACGTAGCCTGGCGCTGCAAAGCGAGGCTAAAACACTACCTGGAAAACTGCCGACCATTAGTGAAGAACTTTCCAGAACTGTTGCCTTCTACAACTCCAGTCATCAACAAAATCCATTGGATTCAAATACGCCGGTGCTTGTTTCAGGTGAGCTGGCAGAATCGCCGGACGTCTGGAAATCGCTGGTTGGTAAGCTAATTTCCCCGGTCTCAGCCTTGCGTTCGACAATGGAGCAACCTGCCAATTTACCATTGACTGACTTCATGGTCAACCTCGGACTGGCTTCCAAGGATCTATCGCTGGAAAAGGAGACCGCTAACTTTTCGTTGGTGAATTTTAATGTCTTGCCTAAGGCATACTTGCCGGAGCGTCCTAATCCGGTAAGAGTTGTAATTCCGGTTGTTGCCGCAGTCGGTATTATCGCCCTCTTCTTCATGTGGTTAAATTTGCGGACTAATACTACCACTACCCCTCTGTTAAACTCTGAATTGCAGACCATTAATAGTAACATCAGCCAAGCTACCAAAGACATCGCCGCCATAACAGAACAGAATAGGCTGATACAGGCTCAGATACAGTCTCAGCTAGAGACTCAGATTCAGCCTCTCACCCGCCTTGGAGACACTCTTAAGGCTAAAATCAATAGCATGGGAACAATGCAGGCGCAGACGAATAATGACACGCACCGGATTGTAAGCCTGAAACCGGACACGGTGACTTTGCTTGGGGTGACATACAGCACAGGTTCGGATACAGGCAACCAAATAAGTGTAAATGGATTGGCGCCAAAACAGGCAGATGTCCTCGGATACGCGCAAGTTTTAAGAGACACCGGCGGTTTTACGGTCATTGTCTCATCGATACAATACAACTCAGCATTAACAGACACGGATAAAACCGAGTGGTACACGTTTCATCTTCAGCTGAATTAGGATAAGCCCTGTTTCCTGCTGTTTAGTTACCCAATCAATGGCGCAGGCCATTGCGAGTTGTTCGGCTGATGACCTTACCCCCGAAAACTAGACAAGCCAGAATGTTAGTAAATCTGGTAATGGAGATGCCCCCGTACGCCTGTTGACCTTACCCCGTTGTTAGTATCACCCACGGTTAGAGTCCCGTCGCTGTATTAGCATACTCCATCGGAGTCATATTTTTCAAAGAGCTATGGGGTCTTACTTCGTTGTAATCCTTCCGCCAGTCTTCAATGACATTCCTAGCATGCTTCAGGTTCATAAACCAGTTCGTGTTCAAGCATTCATCTCTCAGTCTGCCATTGAAACTCTCGGCAAAGGCGTTCTCTATCGGCTTTCCAGGCCTGATGAAGTTCAGCTTCACACCACGGCGGTAGGCCCACTCGTCCAACACCTTTCCGGCAAATTCCGGCCCATTATCCATGGTGATTACCTCGGGTAACCCCCTGGTCTCAGCCAGCCTCTCCAGAACGCTAACCACTCTGGCGCCGCCCAGGGAAGTATCCACCTCGATAACCGGGCATTCCCGGGAATAGTCATCGATGATAGCCAGAGCACGAAAACGCCGCCCGGTAACGATGCTGTCGGCTACGAAGTCCATAGACCAGCGCTCATTAGGCATTTGCGGTGCAGGCATAATAACCCTCGCCCCGGCTGCTCCTTTCCTTCGCCGCTTTCTCCTTGAGGATAATCCCTCTTCACGATAGATTCTTTCTGTCTTCTTGTGATTGACCACCAGGCTCTCCCTTTTCAGTAAAATGTGGAGCCGAGGGTCCCGTTATTAAATACGGTTTTATGATACAGAGTCGCTATGATTCCTTTACCCTGAGCACAGCCGAATGGGTCGTAAAGACAGTGGAGTCGCTGTCATACTGAAGTCCTTTCGCTGAAGACTAACCCCCACAGCATAGATGAGGAGATGTGGTTTTGGTGTGCGGGGTATACGTGGCAGTGGCTATTCGATATAATAAGTATAGCTACTGCAGTTACTTTAAAAACAAAAGCTAGGCGATGAGGCATAACACTTCACCACCTAGCTTGATTACTGATAATAACGATATTAATTGATAAGGTAAACAAAATTAGTTAAATGTGTTGGTGCTCCATGTTACTCCAGGATATAAAGCGGCTGTGACGACTCCACTAGCACTAACTGTGTAGCCTCCCTTTAATGAAGTGTATGTACCTTGAATATAAGAGCCGACAGCATAACCCGTGGCAACAGTCAAGTCGTTACTGGCGCATAAATCCCCGGCCGATATCGGAGGGCCAGCAACTAAAGCAACCGCTATAGCCTCACCGCCTGATCCGGGAATGGTGCTTATTTGAGCGTCAGCCATCGCGGCTCCGATGGCTGTATTAACCAATGCAAGTTCAGAGTTGGCGGCTGAGACTTTACCCTGTCTAATGAATTTGGTGACCTGTGGAATAGCGACGGCAGCCAAGATGCCCAAGATGACGATTACGATTAGGAGTTCAATGAGGGTGAAACCTTTTTCACCGGCGCGGAATGACTTAGAAAACTTTCTTAGAAATTTTTTCATTATTTACCCTCCATTTTGTTTTAAGGCACAACCTAACATTTATTTTAACTTTATAATGAAAATCTAGTACTAATTTACCCTATGTATGCCTTATTGCCAAGTAACTATAAACTTAGTCTTAATTGTCCTCTCGTACTGTCATTCTAGCGTTCACTTTCATAATTAGTCCGCTATTAACTAATTACACAAATAAATTAATGGAAATTATAGTTGTTCCAGGTTACACCTGGATATAAAGCGGATGTAACTGACCCTTTAGAATTAAATGTGTAGGCCCCCAGCAACGCTGAAGAGCCACCTTGAATATAATTACCAACAGGATAACCCGTGGCAATAACGAAGTCGTTACTGGCGCATAAATCACCACCCGATATCGGAGGGCCAACAACTGCAGCAACCCCTACAGCATCACCGCCTGTTCCGGGAAGTGTCATAACTCCAGCGTCAACCATCGCTACTGCTACCGCGGTATGCACTAAAGCAAGTTCAGAGTTGGCCGCCGAGATTCTACCCTGTACGACAAATTTGGTTACCTGTGGAATAGCAACTGAAGCGAGAATACCCAGTATGACGATGACGATTAAAAGTTCAATAAGGGTAAAACCCTTCTCTCCACCGCGAAATGATTTCGCTATTCTTCTAGATATACTCTTCATTAGGTATCCGCCTCCGGTTATTTAGTTCAGGATTCAGCATAAAACTATGCTATCCACTAACTATTTGTCAAGAGCAACACTACTGATATATTACTATCCTGCTATTCCACTTGTCAAGCGTGAGTCTCTTCCAATACAAGAAGAGACTCACACTTGACAGCCCGATTTGGACGTGATACTATACATAGCCTTGGAGTATTATGGTAACTAAACTGATGAAAAGCATATTCGGAAAGACTGCTCTTTCAAGACAACGCTCGACAGGAGACTCTTTGAAGCATTTCTGCGAAGACCAAAGGGGGATTACTCCGATTGAGTTAATCCTAGTAATTGTTGTCATTGGGGTCATGGTGTTCGTACTAGCACCGAATATTAGCAGTTTAATGGGGAGTGACAAGAAGATATCTGCCGCCAACACTGAGGCGCTCAATGTCAAAACAGCGGCGCTCAACTATCTGGAGAATAAGGGGAAATATCCACCTGATTCCGATAGTTTATGGAATAATGCGGCTCCTTTACCTTCTGATTACCTCAGCAGCCAACCCAGAGCCTATTACTCTATTGACCTCGGCACTGGTAAAATAAGCGGCGCCAGCATGGATACTATAGGACATATTCCGGCTAATCCGTGGACAGGTATCAAGTGGGATATCAGGACAGATAGTTGGGTGAAAAAATGAACACCCGGGGAAGGTGCTAGGATGGAGCGGCGAAGGTCCAACATTGAGGTCATAGCTGACATATTGAGGCTGGGAGAAGCTGGCAAAACAGAAATAATGTACAGCGCCAATATGAGCTACTTCCAGCTACAAAAATATCTCAGTTATCTACTGCAACTTGGGCTGATTGATAAAGTAACAGTGGGTAATCCGATTGTGACTTACAGAGTAACTGCGAAAGGTATTAGTCTGTTGAGGAATATAGACGGCATTATGGAAGTCCTTCAAATGAAAGGCGATGGTTAATTCCTGGACTTCCAGGAATTTTTATTAAAATTAGGGAAGACAAAATAATAAAGGAGACCTGCGTTGGCTGAAAGAAGAATTTTGGCACTACCGGCAGAGCTTGTACAGAAGATTAATGACAACCGTGGGGACATCAGTCAAGCTGAATTCATTGAGTTATTGATTGATGAACAGCTCAAAGAGGAAAAGCCCAAAGAAACGGTAAGGTACGTCACAAAAGAGGAGCTACGCTCGTTTGAGCAGGATATGAAGCTGCTTCTCAAGAATTTCCTCGACTTCTTTGTGACTTACGGGCTTGAGATGGGTGATAAGACACAGCAAATTGAATTGGTAGAGCTTACCAGTAAGCTCCATGGACTCCAAAATGACCTGAGTGCTGATAACCCTAAGGGAACAGGCACCATTAAATGGAAGTAGCCTCCTAACAGTTGTCTTCCCTTGTCTTCCCGACGAAGCTAATTAAAAGAACCCCTTTCCCAGTGGAAAAGGGGTTCTTTTCTGTGTAACGAACATTGTTCTAGAACACAATACCTTCCCATATACATCACAATCTGCGATAGTGTTCGGGAGGTATTATTATGATTTACATCGCTACGGGTATCTTTGGTTTCCTTATAATACACTTTTTTGATTTCATTTCCTTGAAAAGAATCCCTGTGGCAAAGCCTTTGACCTGGACTTTGGGTATCGGCTTGTGGATTTACTCGTTTATCATGATATGTCTTGCCCCAAATAAGTTACTCCTACCCGTCTGGTCTACCCGCCTCGGCTGGATAGTACTTGCAATATCTCTCTTTATGTTTACCTACTCCCTGTTTATTAACCTCCCTTTCCGTAAGACATACATTGCTACCGGTGTTGGCGACAAGTTAATAAGAACCGGACTTTATGCCTTAGTCCGGCATCCGGGAGCAATCTGGTTCATCCTTTTCATGCTATCTTCGATTCTAGTTTCAAAATCGAGCTTAATGCTTATAACCGCACCGATATTTATTGTGCTGAATACCCTGTTGGTAGTGATTCAGGACAAATTCTTCTTCACCAGGATGTTCCCCGGCTATGACAAGTACCAACAGGAAACGCCGATGCTCGTGCCGAACCGGCGTAGTATAGTTGTCTTCATTAAATCTTTACAGCGGGCTAGAGCCTGCAATGTGAACTCAGAGGAGGAATACAAAATGGCTACATTACGAGAGTTACTCCAGCAAGGTAATTATGAAGAGTTGTGGCAGAGGTGCTGTGGGTTTATCGACTTAAGTCTGGAAGACTTTATGAAAATCCAGAAGAGACTGCTATTAGAACAGTTGGAGTTGCTAAAGAAGTGTGAATTAGGCCGCTATATTATGAATGGTGCCACTCCTTACACTGTCGAACAGTTCAGGAAGCAAGTTCCCCTGACCACCTATGCCGATTACGCTCCCTATCTCTTAAAGCGAAAGATGAATGCATTGCCCAAGAAGCCGATTTTATGGCAATACACCTCGGGCAAATACGGCGAATATCCCTTCCGTTGGGCGCCGGTTACCGCCAGACAACTCGATGAGATAGAACCGTTAATAATGGCATTAGTATTTTTCTCCGGTTGCAAGCAAAGAAAGGAGATTGTCTTCAGAGAGCATGATAATGTCCTCTATGGACTGGCACCACCTCCATATGCTACGGGTTCGATAGCTCGTGCTCTCCCTCAAGGATTATTCAATTTTCTGCCGCCGATTGAGACGGCAGAGGAAACGCCTTTTGAAGACAGAGTAAAACAAGGCTTCAATATGGCTCTATCCGAGGGACTGGATTTATGTCTTGCTCTCTCCAGTATTACCGTAGCCATGGGTGCCCGCTTCAGTCAGAAAAACGGACACACAGACTTCAGTGCTTTGCTAAAACAGCCTAAATCTCTCTATCGGCTGGTAAAGGGGCTAATAAAGAGTAAGCTGGCTCGACGTCCTTTACTGCCCAGAGACATATGGTCACTTAAAGGCTTAATCACCTTCGGGATAGATGGTTCGGTATATCGAGAAAAAATCAGGGAGATGTGGGGCAGATATCCTCTGGATTTTCATGGTTGC
>CAIWXV010000049.1 GCA_903916765.1 uncultured Dehalococcoidia bacterium
ATTCGTATGGTTGGCAAGGTTCTTAATTAGCAAGTTCGGCATTCGATTCGCAGGAAGATGGAAGCTAATTTCGGTTCATGTTGTCCCATATTACCATACCACTGGGCAGAATTCTATAACAATCCTACATTGTCTGTTGGTAAATTCCTGCGGCTGCCAGAGCAATAAATATGGCGATAACCAATGCGGCAATTGCCCAGCCATAAAGTCGGGGCTTCTGAGTAAGGTAAGAAATGGATGTTACCAGCAATCCCAACCCTGCACAGCAACAGCCCAGTTCTATTCCAAACTGAATTACTGCATCTCCCGATGACAGGTTATACAGCCAGAAATGCCATCCGGGGAAACCTCCTGCTGCCTGTTGCCATATAGCATCTGGGGATTTACCTGCCCAGATAGCGGAAAAAAGCAAGTGTGGGTCCAATATATCCCCTTGCGGAAATGCAATGGCGAATATTGGGGCAACAGTGCAAATCAATGCAGCGATTATTGAAAGCCAGTAGACAAATTCCCCATATATAAGTTGTGGACGCGGTTGTTGCAACTCCTGTTTCTTCATTGCTGTTTCCTCTTTACTAATGGTTTAGGGAGTTTACCTGTAATTGCCAGAGCAACTACTACAAGTATCACCAGGAGGACAATGATACTGATGATACCGGGGACTGCCGTGATATATTTTAATTTGGCCAGTCCATCAGTTACCAGCCCGAAGCTGGTATAACACATTATTCCGATTAATATATACCGGATTGCATTCGAACGTACCCTGATTAAAACCTGTGCACCGACCATTCCCCCCAAAACCTGACCTACCAGCCACGGTGCCGCAAACAGTGGAATTATGGCGCCGGCCAGAATATAAGGCCATACGGTCATACAGTCACCCATACCGATAATTGTATGACTGGTTACTGCGGCTATTTTCAGTGGCACACCCACAATCATACTCAAAGCTGGTACAACTGCCCAACCAGCTCCCATGCCAAAGAAACCAGACATCAATCCGATACCAACCATCGCCAAAACACCCATTGGAATATTCTTTACTCTGTAATTGATTACCTTATCGATTGATGGTTCGTAATAAGGTCTGGGTATTTTTAACCTCGCTGTAAACCGGTCAACATTTTTAACCTCTGGCCATTCTGTTTTTTTGCTGCCCCATAGGAAATACAGACCGAGCGCCAGGACAATTACCCCAAGTACGATCCTGATTGTACCTTCTCCTGACAAGCCCATTCTTCCTGCTACCCAGATTGCTCCCTGCGCACCGGCAAAACCACCGAGTCCGTAACCTAGTGTACAAACAATGGACAGCTTGAGGTTGCCGACTCCGCTCTTCATAAAAGGTCCTGAGGATACTAACCCATTGAACATTGCCACGATCAACCCCGTAGCCCTGATAATGAGGCTGTTGACTGGCGTGAAAGCCATCATTAGAGGAGTATAAATTACCCCGCCGCCAATACCTGCCAGGACGGCAATTATAGCGATTGTAAAACTAAGCACGAAAAAGCCAAACATCAGCCGCACAATATTAGTAAGCGCCATGCCACCCTCGGGGATAACAGCGCCAATGGATATCAGCGACAATGCGATATAAGAAAGGATAACGGTCAGGGCCATGATACCAATCTCAAGCCAAGGAGATTGCAATAGCTTGAGTCTTTTAACTTGTTGACTGATTTTCTGCATTTTATTGTCTAACCTTTATCCTGTCTGGATTAATTAACTGGACTCCATTATTATATATTATAAGAGAAAGATATAGTTAGACGATATTCTTTACTATCTAACTACCCCTAGCTGCAGCAATGGATTTGTAGACAAAGGGAACTGTCAACTCCATTTATCTTTCTTTTAGTAATCTAACCCCATCTGTGTAAATCCGCTTCTTCTAATTTAATTTCCCCCTTCGGAAATAATTTATTTTGATGCAAACCGCACCATTGACAGTTCTTGGCGATTATGCTAAGTTGTTTAATTATAGAACGGGCGTTCGTTCTATTCAAGGTGTTACTTGACAACTACTAGGGGGTTCACGTGGCAAGACAGATCCGTAGCGTGATTACTGATGAAGCCTTAATCAAGGAAAAAAGGGGTCAGATTATACGCTGCACGCTTCGACTTTTTGTGGAAAAAGGTTACAACCGGACGACTGCTCGAGATTTGTTGAAGGCTTGTAAGATGAGTCAAGGTGGGTTATACAGTTATATTGGTACAAAGATTGATATTCTGTATTTGATCATGGAACAGATGCAACAGATGCAGCAAGAAACCATTGAGTCTCTTAAGAGGAGCACTAAGGATTTGAGTGCTGGGGAGGCTCTCCAGGAGTCTATCAAGGTCTATATGGCATATGCGGATGCTTACCAAGATTTGATCATTTTTGGGCATCGCGAGATAGTTAATCTTCCACAGAATGAACGTAGAATTGTGCTGGATGTAGAGATCCAATCCGTGGAATATTTCGAGAGCCTATTAAGGCGCGGTATTGAAGCAGGAGAGTTTGATATGAAGGACCCTAGATTGGTAGCTCATAATATACTGCTTATCTGCGATGGTTGGGCGCTAAGACGTTGGTTCTTGAGGAAGTACTACACAGTGGAACAGTACTCAAAAGAACAGATTGACATCATTCTGGAGAAAGTTAAGGTTGATTCAGGTGTGGCACAGCGAGCAGGCCTCCCCCTGTAATTTATGACGAAATTTGGTTATTACAATTTAAAAATAGTGGTACGGGGCATGCTTCTTGTAGAAAATCTAATTAAATAGTGATAATCTTCTGGAGGTACGTATGCAAAGAAGAATCAAAAAGGTAGCTGTACTGGGATCAGGTGTCATGGGTAGTTCTATCGCTGCTCTTATGGCATCTGTCGGCATCGAAACTTATCTACTGGATATCGTTCCGAAGGAGCTCGATGCTCAGGACATCAAGAAAGGCTTGACACTGGAAAATCCTGCTTTCAGAAACAAGTTGGCACAGACAGCATTGAATAACGCTGTTAAAGCCAAGCCTGCAGCATTTTTAGTTCCTGAAAATGCCAAGCTGGTTACGGTGGGCAACTTCGAAGATCACCTATCATGCGTCTCAGAGGTTGACTGGATAATTGAGGTTGTTGTTGAGAGGCTGGATATCAAGAAGGCTCTGCTGAAAAAGGTTGAGGCATTCAGGAGGCCGGGTACTATCATTAGTACCAATACCTCCGGCCTTTCGGTCAATAGAATTAGTGAAGAACTATCGGATGAGTGCAAGCAGCATTTTCTGGGTACACATTTCTTTAATCCGCCCCGCTATATGAAACTCCTTGAGATTATTCCCAGCAATTCCACCAAGAAGGAAATTGTGGAATTTATGGCAGATTTCTGTGAGAAGGTGCTGGGGAAAGGTGTTGTCTTAGCCAAGGACACACCGAACTTTGTGGCTAATAGAATCGGTATCTACAACGTCATTGCCGTGATACAACTGATGATGAAAGAAGGTTTTAGCATTGAAGAAATCGATGCCTTGACCGGTGCATCGTTGGGACGGCCCGAGAGTGCTACTTTCAGAACACTGGATATGGTGGGACTTGATACCGTATTACATGTAGCTCGGGATGTTATTGACAACATAACTGATGAGGTGGAGAAACAGGCGTTCAGTGTTCCCGAGTTCGTAACCACGATGCTGGAGAGAGGACTGCTAGGCGATAAGAAAGAGCAGGGATTTTATAAAAAAGTAAAGGCGAAAGAGGGAACTCAAAGATTTGTTCTCAATTACACCACGATGGAATATGTGCCATCTCAGAAGGTAAAATTCCCTGTTTTAGATACTATCAAACAGGCAGGAGGAGATACAGGTAAGAAAATAAAGGCACTCATTGAAAGTCAGGATAAAGTGGGGCAGTTTGCTTGGAAAGTAGTGAAGAATTTGTTGCTTTACAGCGCCGCCAAGATTCCCGAGATCGCTGACGATATTGTCAATGTTGACCGAGCTATGAAAGGGGGTTTCAATCACGAGCTCGGTCCCTTCGAAACATGGGATGCCATTGGTCTTAGAGAATCTGTGGCAAGAATGGAAAAAGAAGGGGATCAGATTCCCAACAATATAGTCGAAATGCTCCGCAATGGGAAGGAAAAATTTTACCAGAAACGAAATGGCAGATTGTGTTACTACGATTTTAAGATTGCTGATTATCGAGAGGTTAACATCAGTCCGCAAATTATTCTGTTGCCAGCACTGAAGGAGAGACAGAAGGTCATCAAATCGACTAGTGGTGCGAGTCTCATCGATATAGGCGACGGTGTTGTTTGTCTTGAGTTTCATTCACCGAATAATACCATTGGTGTCGATATCACAGATATGATTAACTTTAGTGTCGACGAAATCAAGAACAACTTTGTCGGTATGGTGATTGGTAACCATAACAATAACTTCTGTGTTGGTGCTAACCTTATGTTTATTCTTCTTCAAGTTCAGAATGAGAATTGGGATGAACTTGATCTTGCGCTACGGCAATTACAAAGCGCCATAATGAAGATAAAACTGTCTGATAAGCCGGTGGTGGCGGCGCCTTTCAGGATGACTCTTGGCGGTGGCTGTGAGGTCTGTCTGGCGTCGAGCCGAATACGTGCATCTGCGGAAACGTATATGGGTCTTGTGGAGGTAGGTGTGGGGCTTCTTCCTGCCGGTGGCGGCTGCAAAGAGGTGCTTCTGAGAAATATAGAATTTATCCCGCCGATAGTGCCAGGAGCAATGGGTAGTATGCAACCTGACCTGATACCCTACGTTGCCAAAGCATTTGATACGATTGCTATGGCTAAGGTATCCACCAGCGGCAGTGAAGCCCAGAAAATAGGCTATATGAGGGCAGCGGACAAGATAACCATGAACTCTGAATTCCTTATCCATGATGCTAAGGAAACGGTTCTTGCGTTGGTAGAGGAGGGATACACCCCGCCGAGGAAACGTAATGATATTAGAGTGGTAGGCAGAACTGGTATGGCGGTTCTTGAATCCTCCCTTTTCAATATGAAGGAAGGTGCCTTCGTCAGTGAATACGATGTACATATTTCTAGGAAGGTCGCTACTATTCTAACCGGAGGAGACCTATACCAAAATACCATAGTTACCGAAGATTATTTGCTTGACCTTGAAAGGGAGAATTTCCTTTCATTATGTGGAGAGCCTAAGTCTCAGGAGAGAATGAAAGCGATGCTGCAGACAGGCCGCCCGTTGAGGAACTGAATGAAGTTTCAGGAGTAAGGAATATGAAAGAAGCAGTGATAGTTTCAGCAGTAAGAACAGCTATCGGCAGAGCGCCGAACGGCACGTTGAAAAACGCCCGACCAGAATATCTATGTGCGGAAGTGGTAAAGGAAGCCATCAGGAGAGCAACCGGTTTAAAACTGGATGCTATAGAGGATGTGATTATCGGCAGTGCTTTCCCTGAAGCTGAGTCTGGGATGAATATCGGAAGAGTTGTTGCACTTAAAGCAGGATTACCTATCAATGTCCCGGGCACAACGGTGAATCGATTCTGCGCTTCAGGTCTTGAGGCTATTGCTATTGCAGCGCAGAAAATAATGGCTGGTTCAATCGATGTCGCTGTCGCTGGTGGTGTGGAGACGATGAGTACTGTGCCCATGGGTGGGAATAAACTCAACCCTGACCCCGACCTCGTGCGAGACTTGCCTAATGCATATGTCAGTATGGGAATGACTGCAGAAAATGTTGCTACGAAATTCAATATAACAAGACAGACCCAAGATAAATTTGCCCTGGACAGTCATCAGAAGGCAACAAAGGCACTCAAGAACGGTGCGTTTGTAGAACAAATCATGCCTATAAAATTAGTTGACAGGAGATTCGATAATGGGAAGATCATCAACAGAGAGTTTGTTTTCAATGTTGATGAATGTGTCAGGACTGATGCATCACTGGAAGTGTTGGCGAATCTTAGGCCTTTGTTTCATGCGGAAGGTACGGTGACGGCAGGAAATGCGTGCCCTATTAATGATGGTGCGTCAGCAGTAGTGATAATGTCTCGTGACAAGGCAAAAGAGTTGGGGTTGAAGCCGATGGGAGTATTCAGGTCTTATGCAGTCGCTGGCGTTGAGCCGGAGCTTATGGGTATCGGGCCAGTCGTAGCGGTGCCCAAAGCTCTGAAATTAGCAGGACTATCATTGTCTCAGATCAACCTCATCGAATTGAATGAGGCGTTCGCCGCGCAAGCTCTCTACGTTATTAATACGCTGGGCATGGATATGAACAAGGTCAACGTCAATGGCGGCGGTATCGCATTGGGGCATCCGTTGGGCTGTACCGGCGCTTATCTAACGACCAAGCTGCTCTATGAGATGGAAGCACGGAAAGCTAAGTATGGCATGGTGACAATGTGCATCGGCGGCGGCATGGGGGCCGCCGGCATCTTTGAGCGAGAGGGATAAGCATTTAGAATCAAGGAGCGTGAACATGGCGATGAAGACAAACCAACAGGGTGGAGTATTTTTGTTTGAGGACGTGTTGCCCGAGGACGTTTTCACCCCAGAGGATTTCAGCGAAACCCATTTGATGATCGCCAGGACTACGGATGATTTTGCTAGAAAAGAGGCACAGCCGTTTGCCGACAAGCTGGAGCATAAGGATTTAGATATGCATCGTAAACTGATGGCAAAGGCCGGCGCTATTGGGTTGCTAGGCGCCGATATTAAAGAGGAGTTCGGTGGCAGCGGAATGGACAAGATATCATCCGCCTTGATAGGAGGACATTTCGTGGCCGCTGCAGCACTTGGAACAACTTTGAACTGCCACACCGGCATCGGCTCACTGCCCCTCGTTTTCTTTGGTAATAAGGCGCAGAAAATGAAATATCTGCCAGGACTGGCTGCTGGGACTTCAATAGGAGCGTACGCGCTGACCGAACCTTCGGCTGGGTCCGATGCTCTTTCAATCAAGACGACGGCTAAATTATCGCCAGATGGGAAATACTATATACTCAACGGTGAAAAGCAATTCATCACCAATGGCGGTATTGCAGATATTATCTTCACCTATGCTAAGGTGGATGGTGAAAAGTTTACGGCCTTTATCGTGGAGAAGGCGTTTAAGGGGGTGTCCACTGGTCCTGAAGAGAAGAAGATGGGTGTGCGAGGCTCTTCAACAACTCCGGTGATTTTTCAGGATGTAATGGTGCCTGTGGAAAATGTTTTGTTCGAGATAGGACAGGGGCATCTGGTAGCTTTCTGTATCTTGGATATGGGTAGGTTCAAGCTGGGCTCTCCTTGTACCGAGCTTGCCAAACTGGCAATAGAGCCGAGCGTGAAATACGCCAAACAGCGGAAACAGTTTGGGAAACCTCTCTCTGACTTCGGATTGATCAAACAGAAACTAGCTGAGATGGCTATTAATACGTACATCGGAGAGAGCGTGGTGTATCGGACAGCGGATTTGATCGATAAGGTAATGGCAGACGTCGATATGGCTACTGATAGTGGTAGAGAGCTTGCCAAAAGAGTAGCAGCATACACTATCGAATGTTCGATCACTAAGATTTTCTGTTCAGAGATGTTGGGGATTGTGGCGGATGAGGCGTTGCAGATACATGGCGGGTATGGATATATCGAGGATTATGGTATAGAGCGCATATATCGCGACGCTCGGATTAACCGCATCTGGGAAGGGACGAATGAGATCAATAGGCTGGTTATTCTCGATACCCTGCTCCGCATGGCGGTGAAGAATGAGATACCGCTGTTTGCTGCCGCGCAGAAGTTGGCAGGAGAGTTAATATCAATATCACCTGTCTCACCCAGTTTGGGGGATGGGTTGTTGGGGTATCAGAAAAAACTCATCAGCATGGCGAAGAAGATATTTATCCTTGTTTGCAGTGTCGCTGTGCAGAAATATGGTAAGGCTATCAAGGAAGAGCAGGAGATTCTCGGTCTCCTTTCCAATATTGTCATCAATATTTATGCCATGGAAAGCGGCTTACTGCGGGCACAAAAGGCGTTGGCTAAGATGGGTGAGGAAAAAGCAAGGCTGAAGATAGATATGACGCAGGTATATGTCAATGAAGCGATGAGAAAAATTGAGGATTACGGGACGCAAATACTGGTCTCTGTGGAGACCGGCGATGTGCTCGCTACCCAGCTTGGTGTTTTGAAGAAACTGGCAAGACTCACACCAATAAATACGGTGGCAGCGAAAAGACGTATAGCAAATGACATCATCACCGCAGAGAAGTTTGTCTGCTAAAACACGAAGGTACCACTTAGAAATCTTGTTTCTGAAATCTGGTGGAGGTGGGGGAGAGTTCATCTTTATCGGAAACACGGCTTGCGTGGCTTTACAATGCCACTGAGTAGGGATGCCTTTTTAAAAAGTCAAGAATTATTCGATTAGCTTCTTGCGCCCCTTCTACAAAAAATGTATGTCTCAAACCTTTCAATATTGCAATCTCAGTGTTTGGGATTCTGGATGCTAAAACGTTGGCATTTGCCATTGGTACTGCCATGTCATCCGACCCTTGGATAATCAGAGTGGGAGCTTTTATCCGTGGCAAACGGTCATACGTATCATGACCCATTACTGCCTCAGCCTGTTGCTTATATCCGTGGATGGGAGTAGGATATTCCGACTTCTTTGTTAGCCACTCCTCAATAATGTCGTGGTGTTTGTCAATGAACTCCGGATTACAGAGAAAAGGAAGTGTCCCCTCCATTATTTGTCTTTCGGTTAACTGCTTTATACGTTCCTCGTCAAAAAGTTTTCGATTTGCCGCCATTGGATGTGTGATCGCATGGGTACCGCCGCAATGAGTACATCCCAGAATGAGGCTAATCACACACTTCGGATAGCGAATGGCGAACTCCTGTGCAATTAATCCTCCCATAGATGGTCCCCAGATATGAGCCGCATTGATATTGAGGGCATCAAGCAATCCTTTAACATCTGCGGCCATCATTTTAATAGTGTAAGGTACATCAGGCTTATCACTTCGCCCCGTGCCTCTATTGTCGAAAGTGATTACTTTATACTCGCGAGAAAATACCGGAACTTGGAGAAACCAGGCTGAGGAATCGGCACCATAACCTCCTATCAATACAAGCGGCTCTCCCTCTCCGTGAATCTCATAATAGATGTTTATACCATTGGCTTTAGCTATTGGCATTTTCTTTTTCCTCAAAATTATTAGCGCTTATAAGAAAATCCTTTGAGACATTTCCACTTACTTCCACGTTCGGTATGTACCCACAACGGCAAACTGAAATAATCATGTTTTTCTTTGCGCCAGCAAGGACCGTGGACTGTTACCTGCGTTAGCATATTACGCCACTCACCTTCCGGTAGGTAGTAGCTCACTTCACCATCGGCATTGAAAATCGGAGCGACCAATACTGCTGAACCCAGCATATACTGCATATCTAGATATCGACATGCAGGGTCGTCGGGGAATTCTAGCACCATTGCCCGCATCATTGGCCAGCCGTGTTTGTTCGCTTCTTTTGCCATATCGAGCAAATAAGGCATCAGTTGTTTCTTCAGCAAGGTGAAGAAACGCAATACTGACACCGCCTCATCATCGAACAGCCAGGGCATACGTGCACTTTCGGCACCGTGCAAACGGCTGTGTGAAGAGAGTAACCCAAATGCTGCCCAACGCTTGTAAAGGTCAGGGGTAGCAGTACCGATGAAGCCGCTGATATCGTGACTCCAGAAGCCAAAACCACTCATGCCAAACGATAATCCGCCACGCAGAGTTTCCGCCATCGAGGGATAGGTGGAGGAATTATCACCTCCCCAGTGTATGGGGAACTTCTGGCTACCGCAGGTAGCGGAACGGGCAAATACTACCGCCTCATTTTCTCCCTTTACCTGCTGTAACAATTTGAAAACGGTCTGGTTGTAAAGGTAGGTGTAATAATTGTGCATACGCTGAGGGTCTGAGTCATCATAGTAATGCACATTGGTCGGAATACCCTCGCCAAAATCCGTCTTGAAGGTATCGACTCCCATATCAAGCAGTGATTTAAGTTTATCAGCATACCATTCGCAGGCTGCAGGGTTGGTGAAATCCACAAAACCCATGCCGGGTTGCCAATTATCTGTCTGATAAACATCCCCGTTGGGGGTGCATAAGAGATACCCTTGTGCCATCCCTTCAGCAAAGAGCGGAGAAGCCTCCGCTATATATGGATTAATCCACATACAAATCTTGATGCCTTTGGCTTTGATACGTCGCAACATCCCTGTTGGGTCAGGAAAACTGTTTTTATCCCATAGAAAACTGCACCAGGTCAATTCTTTCATCCAGAAACAATCGAAGTGAAAAACACTGATAGGGATGCCGAGTGCCTCCATGCGTTCGATATTGGCGACGATTGTTTTCTCATCATAGTTAGTAGTGAATGAGGTGGAAAGCCATAAGCCAAATGACCACTCAGGCAGTAACGCTGGGCGTCCACTCAGCGCAGTGTATTGTCCGAGAGCAGCTTTCGTCGTAGGTCCGCCAAAAATATAGTAATCCAAGCTATGACCTTCGGTGCTGAATTGTACGCTAGTAGAATGGTGAGATGCAACCTCGAAAGAGACACGACCCGGATGGTTGACAAGGATGCCATATCCTTGGCTGGTAAGATAGAAAGGAACATTTTTGTAGCCGTATTCCGAATTGGTCCCGCTGTCTTCATTCCATATGTCGATGGACTGTCCATTTTTGACGAAGGGTAAGAAGTGTTCACCTAGTCCGTAGACCGTTTCACCAACAGAAAGAGATAATTGCTCTCTAAGGTAAGTTTTGTCTCCTTGAGTCATCAGAGCCAAGCCATACGGTTCGCTCTCAGTAAGAAATTTACTATCACGTTGGAAGTTGATGTGCCATTCTCCATGGGTGGGCACTACTACTGAAACGGAATCGGTCTTTAGCCATGCCTGTTTCTCGTCACTGTCAATCAATACATCGCGATTGGCAAGAGTATAGTCGAGGTCAATCATAGGTTGGCGCTCTCGCTGTCCTTTGAAGTGTGTTAGTTGGACGCGAATAACGTTAGGCATAGGTGATGTGAAACGTGCTGTAAAAATCGTCCCATTGAGATAATCTCCTCGCCTGCGGATTATATGGTCGTAGCCGGTGATGATGAGGGCATCAGAATCTTTGCGTACGTCCACCACAGTACGAGGGTAAGTAGCATGGGTACCGGGTAATAAACGCCAATGGCCCAAATTGAACTTCATAAGGACACCTCCTTACCAAGTAGGGTGCCGATGCATTACTATGGAGTAATGACAGCCCTATTCTATCAGGTTCTTGCCCTCTATCATAGACAGAAAGCCGTCTTATTTCTTGGTTTACATAACAACAAAAGGCACTCTACTTTACAAGAGTTTTTGCCACGCCTACGGCACGGCTGGCATCCGGTGCATACCCATCCGCTCCGATTTCCTTGGCATAGGTTTCATTAAGTGGTGCACCACC
>CAIWXV010000050.1 GCA_903916765.1 uncultured Dehalococcoidia bacterium
CGAGGCGACGTAGCCAAGTGGCAAGGCAGGAGTCTGCAAAACTCCCATTCAGCGGTTCAAATCCGCTCGTCGCCTCCAAATGTTTTATAGCTAAATCTGATTTATCACCGAGTATTGCTATTAGGCATGATTGTGATTGCTAACAGATAATGAGGGTTAGTTTCGTTGTTGTGGGCGTTGTGTAAGAGGTCGTTGATAATACTGCGGGAGGCGTGGAGGGAGAACAAGCTGTTGTTATGAGCACCAATATTAATAGTGAAATAAGATAAAGCCTCTTTTTACACATCTTAAGAATACCCTTGATGAATTCTAAACTCTAGAGTTGCTACCGTCAACACGTTTTGACAAAGCCTCCTGAAAATATCTGGGGCAGTAGCTCCTCTGTTCCAAATTGGAAGATATTGTTATAATTCAGCTTCTTTTTGTTGAAATGTATACTAAAAAAGCGTTAAAATGATTCAATGTGCCGGGATGGCGGAACTGGCAGACGCAGAGGACTTAAAATCCTCCGGAGCAATCCTTGTGGGTTCGAGTCCCTCTCCCGGCACCAAGTGATTTTGATATGCAGTGGTTTTTCACCTTAGAGGGATTTACTGTAGAATACTAACTCTTTTTCCGCTTCAACACAGTCCTGACTGCCTGTTCGATACCCTTTGTCGTTAATCCGTAATATTCCAGCAATTCCGCTGGCTTTCCTGACTGGGCATAGGTATCTTTAATCGCTATCATTTCCATCGGTACGGGATGATTTTTCGCGATTACACTCGCAACTTCACTTCCTAATCCGCCATGTTCCAGGTGTTCTTCGACGGTAACAATCGCTCCGGTTTCTATTGCCGCTTGCTTGATTGCCATCTCGTCGATTGGTTTCAATGTGGACATATTAAGTACCCGACAATTTATACCTTCTGGTTTTAGATTATCTGCGATTTCACAAGCTGGTGCTACCATCAGTCCGATAGCAATAATAGTGACGTCCGAGCCGGTCTTCAGCATATTTGCTTTGCCTAGATTGAAGCGATAATTCTCGTCATAAATCACTTTACCTTCAAGACGGCACAACCGGATATAAAAAGGTCCTTCGGTGATTGCGGCAGTTTTTAATGCTAGTGCTGTCTCCGTGGCATCAGCCGGTACAATAACGGTAAAACTAGGTAATGAACACATCAAACTCAAATCTTCGATTGCCTGGTGCGATGCTCCGTCTTCACCGACGGTAATGCCGCCGTGAGTGGCAACCAGTTTCACGTTCAGATGTGGTTGTGCTATGGATATCCTTATCTGGTCGAAACACCTTCCCGGTACAAATACGGCAAAAGCGCTGGCAAAGGGTATTTTCCCTGAGGAAGCTAATCCCCCCGCAATACTTATCATATTTTGTTCGGCGATGCCGCAATTGAAAAATCGCTCCGGAAACTGGCTGGCAAAATAATGGGTCATCGTGGAGTGGGAAACGTCGGCATCTAATACTACGATATCGGCATTTCCTTTCCCCAATTCTATTAGTGTTTTACCGTATGTCTCACGGAATGACCCTGTGCTTCCCATTCTAAGCTAACTCCTTCAAGGCTTGTTCGACTTGCACCGGATTCGGAGCTTTGCCGTGGAAATCAACCTTGTTTTCCATAAAGCTGACACCTTTGCCTTTAATGGTGTGAGCAATGATAATCGTGGGTTTGCCTTTTATAGTCTTTGCCTGCTCAAAGGCATCAATCAGTTGATTGAAATCGTGTCCGTCTACCTCGATAGTATGCCAGCCGAAGCTCTTCCATTTATCAGTAAATGGTTCACTGTTCATAATATCCTTTGTCCAGCCATCTATCTGCAGACCGTTTTTATCTACTATCGCAGTCAGGCTATCGACTTTAAAATGTGCTGCTGACATTGCTGCTTCCCAGACCTGACCTTCATCGCATTCGCCGTCACCGAGTAGAGTATAGACACGGTAGTTTTGTTTGTTTAGTCTACCCGCCAGTGTGATGCCGATGGAAAATGATAAACCCTGTCCGAGTGAACCAGCAGACATTTCTACTCCCGGTGTACCATTGCAATCGGTATGTCCTTGTAGATCGCTTCCGAGCTTCCTCAGGGTAGCCAAATTTTCTTTCGGGAAATATCCGCATTCCGCCAGCGTGGCGTAAAGCACAGGCGCGGCATGCCCTTTGCTCAGTACAAAACGGTCACGCTCCGTCCAGTGAGGAGCACCAGGCTTATGATGCATTATTTTGAAATATAAAGTAGTGATAATCTCTACAGCAGAAAGCGAGCCACCTGGATGGCCACTGCCTGCTGTGCCAATCATATAAATAATATGGCGTCGTAATCTTTTGGCGGTGTTCTGTAACTCTGTAACGGATAATGAAGCTGTTTCCGTACTCACTTTTACCTTTCCTAATGTAGATTATAAATTATTCCGGTAACGGCTGTACTCGTACAGGTGTCCCAGCACTTTAACAGCCCTTTCCGGGGTAGGATATATAAACACACCGATATTCTTTAATTTTTCAAAAACAGGAGAAGCTTTAGTTGCTTCGTTTACATATGTAGAAATAATGACCGGTTTCTGGTATTTGTCCATATACTCGGAAAGTTTATCAATCGACGCCAGTTCTTCATCCTGTAATTTCTTTAATAGCTGCTGGGTATAATCTAATGCCGATAGCGGATTATCGGCTTGCTGGAGGAGGGTTTTTGCGTTATTAACATTTAAAAGTGGGTATGTCGATGCCATGCCGATGCCGCCGACTATCAGTACGGCATCAATGTTTTCATCTTCTAGGAGAGGCCAGAGACACTTGTAGACAACGTCTGTTCCGGTTGCCACCATATCGACAGGATTGCCGTGAGGCCATCGGTCTGACAAAACAGTATTCAGTTTCCTGATTGTTTCTTTGGATAGCAGTGCTACTTTTAAGCCACTCTCTTCGCAGGCATCGGAGGCGATGCAACCGAAGCCGCCACCACCTGTTAGAATCCCAATTCTATTCCCTTTAGGTAGGGGCTGTCGGAGAAGAGCAGAAGCGACATCGAAGAGTTCCTCGACCTCATTTACTCTGATGACACCGCTTTGTTTGAACATCGCATCGTAGACCATATCTGAACCAGCGATGGCGCTGGTATGAGAACGGGCGGCTTGAGCGCCTGCTTCTGTCTTGCCGACTTTAACGACGACAATCGGTTTTTCTTTACTGATTTCCTTGGCTAACTTGAAAAATTCTCTACCTTTGCGAAGACCCTCGATGTAGCCGGTAATTACCTTTGTTTCCTTATCTTGTCCCATGTATTCCAGAAAGTCTTCAAAATGAAGGTCGGCTTCGTTGCCGACACTGACAAATTTACTGAAACCGACACCAATGTCCATCCCACACATCAGAATGTGCATGGCAAATCCACCGCTTTGTGAGATAACTCCTATCTTCCCTTGTTGAATCGGGATATTCATTCGCAGAGTGGAGAAATTATTGGCGGTATTGAAATGCCCCATACAATTGGGCCCGACCAACCTCATACCGGCATTGTGGGCGATACTGACAATCTCGCGCTCGATTCGGGAGCCTTCTTCACCAGTTTCGCTCAATCCAGCGGTGATGATGAGTGCGGTTTTAACTCCCTTTTCAGCACATTCGCGAATTACCTGGGGTATGTATGGATATGGCACAACGATTGCTGCAAAATCGACCGGTTCGGGGAGGTCTTTGATTGACGGATAGGCTTTGACCCCCTGGACGATGGCGTTTTTACTATTTACAGGGTATAGTTTTTTAGCCAGCGGGGAGTTTAATATACGGGCAAAGATGCCAGCACCCCATTTAGTAGGGTCATTGGAAGCACCGACAACCGCCGCAGATTCAGGAGCGAAAATTAAATCAATCGAATTCATCTCAGATTTGTCTTTACCGCGAGTTAAATTATGTTGGCACAATTATTATAGCATTTATGGAGGATTTGACAAAATACAATTCCCTGCCTTATTCAGAATGATGACAAGCCCGGGCGGTTGACAAATTTTATAAGCCGTGTTATCTTCTTATTATTCATCGGAATTGAATATGTAAAGGCTATGAACGGGAATAGTAGGTCTTTAGCGGGGTTCAGAGAGTCGGGACAGGTGTGAACCGATATCAGCGCAAAGATTGAATGGTCTTGGGAGCCGCAAGCCGAAATTTATCCCGTACCTGATACGGGAGCCATTGAAAAGTAGGCTTTGACGCAAAGAGAAGCGTTACGTTCTCAAGGTATAGTTCTCTTTAACAAGAAATGTACCTGTAATGAGAGTCAGTCTTTTCTCAACAGATGATTGACTGAAGAAGGGTGGTACCGCGATGATTGAAGCTTCTCGCCCCTTTAAGGGCTGAGAAGCTTTTTATTATATATCGGGGGAAACTGATGGAGGTTAGTAGCATGACTAAACTCTCAAGATATTGGCCCGGTGGGCCATAACGTAAGAGGTTAAAATCTGAAATTTATAGCCGGATATTGGGTTCTGAAAATAAAATTAAAAGGAGCACTCAAATGGATGAATCAAAGACCAAATATATTTTAGATGAAAAGGATATGCCTACGGCGTGGTATAACATCCAGGCGGATTTGCCGGAACCATTGCCGCCCCTGCTTCACCCGGTAACAAAAGAACCAACCATTTTGCCACCACCTTTGTTTGTTGAGGAATTGAACAAACAGGAGTTCAGTAAAGAACGCTGGATTGATATTCCGGAAGAGGTGCAGTCAATCTATCGTCAGTGGAGACCGACCACCCTCTTCCGTGCCCACAGACTGGAAAAAGCACTGGACACTCCTGCAAAAATCTATTACAAGTTTGAGGATTCTAGCCCTGCCGGTAGTCATAAACCCAATACTGCGGTGGCGCAGGCATACTACAATAAAAAAGCTGGTGTTAAACGCATCGCTACTGAAACAGGTGCCGGACAGTGGGGGAGCGCGTTGGCAATGGCTTGTATGTACTTTGGCTTAGAGCTGAAAGTCTACATGGTCAGAATCAGTTATCAACAAAAACCTTACCGCCGTAATTTGATGGAAATCTGGGGAGCGAAGTGTGTCGCCAGTCCCAGCCCGGATACTAAAATAGGTCAAAAATTCTATGCAGAGAATCCTAATCATCCCGGCAGTCTGGGTATGGCCATCAGTGAAGCCGTGGAGGATGCCGCAACTCATGATGATACCAGATATGCGCTTGGTAGCGTTTTGAATCATGTCCTGATGCACCAGACGGTTATCGGGTTGGAGACCAAAAAGTTGATGGAAAAAATGGGTATCTATCCTGACATCATTGTTGGGTGTGTTGGCGGTGGTTCCAATGCCGGCGGTATGTTCCTGCCGTTTGTAAAAGATAAGATTCAGGGCAAGAAGAAGAATTTGAGGCTTATCTGCGTCGAACCGACCGGTTCTCCCTCTATCACGAAGGGACTCCTTGCCTATGATTATGGTGATGTGGCGGGCATGGCGCCCATTGCTTTTATGCACACACTTGGGCATAATTTTATCCCGGCACCACTTCATGCAGGTGGCTTGCGCTACCATGGCATGTCGCCAATTATCAGCCACCTGGTCAAACTGGGTTATCTGGAGGCTAAGGCAGTGCCACAATTGGCTACGTTTGAATCCGGCTTTCAATTTGCCCGGACGGAAGGCTACATCAGCGCTCCTGAAACTAATCATGCTATCAGGGTAGCGATTGATGAAGCGCTCAAATGCAAACAGGAAGGCAAATCCAAAACAATTCTGCTGGCACACAGCGGTCATGGGCATTTTGATATGAGTGCTTATGATGCCTATCTTGCCGGAAAACTGGAAGATTTTGAATATCCCGAGGCGAAGATAAAGGAAGCTCTATCGCAATTACCTCAGATACCTGGCAAATAATAAGGTTACCTTAATAAGGTGGGATAAAAAGGGGGCTGGGTGAAACCAGCCCCCTTTATTTATGAAGTCTTTAGAACTTCATAATTTCCAAACATTTGTGTGATAAAAGTAATAAGTGTAAGTAGTAGTTTCGGTGTTATCATATAATTATTATTGGGGGTATATGCTATGAATACTAAGCGCTGGATTCTTCCTATCATCTCGATATTCCTCATCTTATCTTTGACGCTGACTACAGGGTGTCAATTGCTGCAAAGAACCGAAACTGCTAGCGCAGTAACAACCACAACAACTACGACAACCACGGGGACGCAATCTTCGGTTACAGATACCAGTGCCGGGTTATCTCTGTTGGTGGGTTCCGGGCAGCCGTTTTCCAGTATTGCGGAAGTCGTTGCTAAGGTGAAACCGTCCGTAGTAGCTATAAATGTAAAAGCAACTGTATCCGGTTACGATATGTTTGGCAGACCTTCTTCATATGAACAGGAAGGTGCGGGTTCAGGTTGGATAATTAGTAGCGACGGTTTGATTGTCACCAATACTCACGTTATAGAAGGTGCAACCAGTATTATGGTGACTCTGAATGACGGTAGAAGTTTGTCTGTTGATATGAGTAGCATAAAAGCTGATGCCGTTACCGATTTGGCAGTGATAAAAGTAAACGCTACGGGTTTGCCTGCAGTTACCATCGGTGACTCCGACGTGTTGAGAGAGGGTGACTGGGTAGTAGCTATCGGTAATTCTCTGGGAGAGGGTATCAGAGTAACGCAGGGAATTGTCAGCCGCAAGGATGTTTCAATAACAGGTGATAATGGGCAAGAACTATCGGGTCTTATTGAAACGGATGCAGTTATTAATCCCGGCAACAGTGGCGGTCCCCTGGTTAATATGGCGGGTGAAGTGGTTGGTATCACTAATGCTAAAACAGTAGAAACAGGGGTGGAGGGAGTAGGTTATGCTATCAGTATTAACGAAGCAATACCCATTGTACAGGGACTGATTGCTAACGGTTATATCGTTCGCCCATATCTGGGAGTCGATAGCGAGACAATGAATGCCTCTTATGCTTTCTGGTATCGGTTGCAGGTTAGTGAGGGGGCATTAGTCACAGCCGTTGGTTCCGGTAGTCCTGCCGAGAAGGCTGGTTTGCAGGTAAAAGATATCATAGTTAAGTTTAACGGCCAGAATATCACTACTTCTGCACAATTAATCAAGGCTATCCAGCAAATAAAAATCGGGAGTGAAGTGGAAATAGTGTACTGGCGTGATTCCAATCAGTTAACAACTAAAGTTACACTGATTGAAACTCCCAATCCGCAATCGTAATAGAAGAAAATATTATCTCCCCATTGCGAGGATACGAAGTACCCGAAGCAATCTCACTTATGCTGAAATCCGAAGCGACACAGAGATTGCCATGTCTTTCTATCGAAGGACTCGCAATGGTTATGCTCTCTTTAACTTTAGAGTTTTTTCACGCCCAGAACTATCGAATGTCCTGACAGTTTGGACGTCTCGGTATAAACGCTTTCTTCAGGCTTGCTATCGATAATGCTTCGTGACAAAGTTTCCTGTTTCAGGTAGTCGGCGAAATCAGTCATAACCTGCTTGACATAATCATCGCTTTGATAGTAGGTGGTGATGTGGTCGGCAATCTCGAATCCGGCAGTTTTACGCATTGTTTGTAGGCGGTGCACAATTTCCCTTGCCAGCCCTTCCATTGCCAGTTGTTCGGGAATTTCCGTAGGCATTGCTACTGAGACCTCACCTTCCGAATTGACGCACAGTTGCGGTGAGTTCAGTTCGTCAGCGTTTTCCGTAAAGTCCAACACTTTAACGTTGAGTTCTTCCAGTATCTGCGGGGTCAATCGTACCAATCCCTCTTTATCACGCTTTGAGGCGACCTTTATGATTGCCTTAGCTAGAGGCTGACGTACTTTGATACCTGCTTGACTGCGGGCGGCTCTGCCGAGACTGCAAACTCTCATTGCCAGTTGCGTATTTATCGATAGGTCATGGTCAATTTTACTCTCATCTGCCACCGGAAAATCAGTCAGATGAACGCTGATAGGTGATTGCTTATCTACTGAAAGCGCCAGATTCTGATAGATTTCTTCGGCGATAAATGGTGTGAACGGCGCTATCAATTTGGCTACTGTTACCAAACAATGATAGAGAGTATTGTAGGCGGACAATTTATCGGTATCGTTTTCACTCTTCCAGAAACGGCGTCTGCTCCGTCGTACGTACCAGTTGGACAACATATCGACGAATTCCTCTATCTTACGGGCGGCTCCAGTCGGATTAAAATTCTCTAGCGCCGAATCGACATCCAGAATCAGTTGGTTCAACTCGGAGAGTATCCAACGGTCAAGCTCCGGTAGTTCCGCGGTCATTTTACTCGGATCGGGTTTGTAGTTGTCGATATTGGCGTACATCACAAAGAAAGAATACACGTTCCATAGCGTCAACAGGAATTGCCGTGTGATATCGCCGACCATTTTGGTATCGAAGCGGCGTACGCTGCCGGGCGGCGCCGAGGTATAGCAGTACCAGCGTAGGGCATCGGCTCCGTGCAGTTTGACCACATCCATCGGTTTTACGACATTACCTTTGCTTTTGCTCATCTTCTCGCCTTTGGGGTCAAGCACGAGCTCGAGACAGATGCAGTTTTTGTAACACGGCCGATCGAACAGGAGTGTCGAGATAGCGTGCAGGCTGTAAAACCAGCCGCGTGTCTGGTCGACTCCTTCGCAGATATAATCGGCTTGATTCAGGGCATTATCGAATTCATCCTTATTCTCAAAGGGGTAATGTACTTGAGCAAAGGGCATCGAACCGGAATCGAACCAGCAGTCGATTACTTCGGGTGCTCGTTTCATCTGCCCACCGCATTTAGCGCAGGCGAAGGTGGTGTCATCGACAAAGGGACGGTGTAAATCGAGTGGTTCTTTCAGTCCGGTGAAGCTGGTTTTAGCTTTTAGTTCATTAATCCCACCTACACATTCAAAAGCGCCGCATTTTTCACATTTCCAGATAGGTAAAGGTGTGCCCCAGTAGCGCTCACGGGAAAAGGCCCAGTCGACATTGTTTTCCAGCCAGTTACCAAACCGACCGGCTTTGATGTGCTCGGGGTACCAGTTGATTTCTTTGTTGCCATCGATAAGGGCTTCTTTTACGGCGGTGGTTTTGATATACCAGCTTTGCTTGGCGTAATAAACCAGTGGGGCGTTACATCGCCAGCAGAATGGGTAAGTATGGCGAATAGTACCGCTCTTAAATAATAACCCTCGTTTTTTCAGGTCTTCCAGTACCAGCGGGTCGGCAGCTTTAATGAATTTACCGGCAAAGGGGTAATTGCCGATTATTTTGCCCTGTAAATCGACATTATGGACAAAATTCAGCCCATTTTCCCGTCCTGCCTGATAGTCGGCTTCACCGTATGCAGGAGCAATATGCACGATGCCCGTGCCATCTTCCATCGAGACAAAATCAGTGGTGATAGCATGATATGTCAATTTATTATCGGATTTCTGTACTTTCAGTTCAGTGGTTGATTCAAATCGCCGTCTCTCTACTCCGAACTCATGCGGGTTAAATAGCGGCTCGTATTCCACACCAGCCAGTTCTTTACCAGGTAATTTCTCGATAATGACATTGCCACCAAGTCCGACTTGCTTTCGTAACGCATCGGCAAGTATCAGATATTCATCATCGACTTCTACCATGACATATTCGGCATTGGCGGCAACTGCCACGGCAGTATTGCCCGGTAGTGTCCAGGGTGTGGTTGTCCATGCCAGCAAATAAGTTTCTTTCTTTGATGCCAACTTGCGTAATTTTTCTAACACCTCGGATTTCTGATTCGATTTGAGGTGAGTTCTGAATTTGATATATACAGAAGGGTCTTCGGTATCATCTTGATAACCCAGCGCAACCTCGTGAGAACTTAAAGATGTGCCACAACGCGGGCAGTGAGGGGTAACTTTGTAGCCCTGATAAATAAATCCTTTATCCCACATCTGTTTGATTGCCCACCAGACCGACTCGATATAGCTGTTATTCATCGTGATGTAGGCATTTTCAAGGTCGACCCAGTAGGCGATTCTTTCTGTGAGTGAGTCCCACTCTTTCAAATACTTGAAGACACTTGCCCGACACTTGGCGTTGAATTGTTCTACGCCGTATTTTTCGATTTGTGTTTTGCCGGAGAAGCCGAGTTCTTTCTCAACTTCCAGCTCGACAGGTAAGCCGTGTGTATCCCAGCCGGCGATGCGTGGTGCATAGTAGCCTTTCATCACCTTGTAACGGGCGATAATATCTTTATAAGCTCGTGCCAGGACATGATGAATACCAGGACTGCCGTTAGCAGTGGGAGGTCCTTCATAAAGAACGAATCTGGGTTTGCCGATGCGGTTCTGGATGCTCTTTTCGAAGATGTGGCGTTGCTTCCAGAATTCCAGATGTTTCTCTTCGTTTTGCGGGAAGTTAACCCGACTATTTACTGGTTCAAACATGATAGTGCTCCTATATGATTTTATATATAAAAAATCCCGTCCACTTAGGGACGGGATTTAATAACCCGCGGTACCACCCTATTTCCCCCTCCAATCCTTCCTATAAAGGACAAGTGAAGAGGCTCTCTTTTAGGGCACATAAGATGCCCCCGTCGCTGATAACGGTTGACGGCACCGACCAAATCTAATATCCTGGATAACCGGGGTTTCGTTTGGTAGCTCAGGAGGGATTTTCAGAGAGTCAACACGTCTGCTCGCACTCAACCAGACTCGCTTGGTGTCCGTAGTTCTCCTACTCTTCTCCTTCAACGCCTTTACACGATAAAGTATATCAGTTCAACCAAGGGAAATCAATAAATGAACAGGTTTGGTAGATTTGTACACTAGCTTCTTTATTGGACAAATACTATTGGCTTATAAAGCGTGCCTGATTTTAGGGAAGCAATCCATTGTATATGTATGCTATCTTTCAGAATTACATCTTAAACAGGATATCCTGTAGAGTCCATACTGTAAATTATCCATAGCCTGATGTTATGATTTCTGCTTGGTAGGAGCCTGTACTAAAGTACCAGGGTACGCTTAAGCTATTTAATTTATAACGATTTTGTTATAATGTAATTGTAGCTTGGTAGCTAATAGAGGTAAAAATGAAGCCAAAATTAAAGATTAGTGGTATTAGTTTAATATCCCTGTTGATATTTATCTGTGGTATTGTCCTAATTGCATGGGTATTCCGTACTCCTAAAGTAACTCCTCAGGAAATTCCCATTAGTCAGGTCGTTACTATGTCTCAGGCTGGTGAAATTAAAACGCTTAATGTTGAAAGTCAGTGGCTCAACATAACCACTACGGATAATAGAGAACTGAAGAGTTATATAGGTGATGTTGGCCTTTTTGATATTAAAGGGTTGAATCTGGATAATGTGCAATATGATATTACGCCGAGTGGTATTGACTGGTGGGGCATTATTCTCTCCTATGGCTCACTAATTATCTTCGGCGCACTGTTCTTCTTTATCTTCTTCCGTGCCAGAGGCGTCAATAATCAGGCAATGAGTTTCGGGCGAAGTAACGCCCGTTTGTTCCCCGGTGATAAGCCGCAAGTTACTTTTAATGATGTAGCCGGTGTCGATGAAGCCAAACAAGAGCTTCGTGAGGTAGTTGATTTCCTGAAAACCCGGGAGCGTTTCACTTCTCTCGGAGCGCGTATTCCCAGAGGTATACTGCTTGTTGGACCTCCCGGCACTGGTAAAACTCTTCTTGCTAAAGCCATTGCAGGAGAAGCAGGAGTGCCTTTCTTTTCTATCAGTGGCAGTGAATTCGTAGAGATGTTTGTCGGCGTAGGCGCTTCCAGAGTGCGCGATCTATTCGAACAAGCAAAGCGTCATTCTCCTTGCATCATCTTCATCGATGAAATCGATGCGGTAGGACGTCACCGCGGCGCTGGTTTAGGCGGTAGTCATGACGAACGTGAGCAGACCTTAAACCAGATTCTTACCGAGATGGATGGTTTTGATACCAATGTCAATGTCATTGTGCTGGCGGCGACCAACCGTCCGGATATTCTTGACCCGGCGCTTCTCCGACCCGGTCGTTTTGACCGGCGGGTGGTGCTTAACCTGCCTGATGTCATAGGACGCGCTGCTATTCTGAAAGTTCATTCTAAAAATAAGCCTATCAGTGCATCGGTCAATATGGATACGCTGGCAAAAGAGACCGCTGGTTTCAGCGGCGCCGACCTTGCTAATCTCTTGAACGAGGCGGCGATTCTTGCTGCCCGGCAGGGACAGAAGACGATTGAAATGAAAGATATGGAAGAATCCATAGATAAAGTAGCCATGGGACCGGAGAGACGAAGTAAACGGATGAGCCCCAAAGACAAAGAACTCACTGCTTATCATGAAGCTGGGCATGCTCTGGTGGCGAAAATGCTGCCCAACGCTGACCCTCCTCATAAGGTTTCTATCATTGCCCGCGGCATGGCAGGCGGTTATACAAGAATGCTTCCTGAGGACAGAGCCTATTATTCGAGGTCCCGATATACGGATGGAATCGCGGTAGCTTTGGCTGGTCTATGTACAGAGAAACTAATATATGGTGAAGTTTCTTCCGGTTCCTCCAATGACTTGCGGTCAGCCACCGGGTTCGCTCGTAGTATGGTTACAGACCTTGGCATGAGTGACAAACTCGGACCTCGTACTTATGGAGATAAACAGGAACTGGTGTTCCTTGGTCGTGAGATATCAGAAACTAAGGATTATAGCGAAAGGACATCTCTTGAGATTGATAAGGAAATTGATAGGATAATCAGTGAAGCCTCCGCGACCGCCACGGAAATTCTAACGGAGAATAAGGATAAACTTGTTAAACTGGCAGAGGCATTAATCTCTAGGGAAACATTAGATACCGACGAATTGGAAGCGCTTTTCAGAGGAGAGGCTCTCCCACCTAAATTAGTTGAGGCAAAGCCATCAGAGGCAAAAGCGCCGGAGATAAAAGCTTCGGAAGCGAAATTACCCCAATCGGCAGACGGGTCGGTGTTAAAACCTCGACCCGCCACAGGCAGCAGTACCGTCTAGGTTACCTCTTTCGAGTTACGATGAAATCCGACAGATTAATCAGTGACGTACGTGTGTCTTTCTCGGGTAATTCCTTGAGGTTCTGACAGGCTTTAGCGCGGTATTCAGCAGCGACGTTAAAACATTCTTGAATGATATTTGAATTGCGTACTATCTCTATGGTCTGCTTGATGTTCTCTTTTTTGTCTCCGCCCTGAAAGAGTCTTTTTACAGGGTTATCTTGCGGATAACGTTCTATCAGCATTAATGCTGGCAGAGTCACTGTTCCCTGAGCTAGGTCGGAGCCAACCGGTTTGCCTACTTCTTCTTCAGTACCGATGAAGTCGAGAATATCATCGATGATTTGAAACGCAATTCCTAGGTAGTATCCGTAATCGTGCAATATTTGAATTGCAGGCTCCGGTGCTTTGCTCAGCACTGCTCCTGATTCGGTGGCAAAGACGAATAGCGCTGCTGTTTTGCAGGAGATTCTGAAGAAATAATGCTCACGGGATTGTTCCAGTTTGAAAGCGCTCGTTGCTTGAGCCAATTCTCCGTTGGTGATAGTCATCAGGGTTTGAGGGAGAAGTTTGATGACCCGAATGTTTTCCGTACTAGCAGTCAAAGAGCCTGCCTTGGCAAACAGATAATCTCCCAGTAAGATTGCTTTTTCCATGCCCCATACTTTATTTATGGTAGGTCTGCCCCAGCGAACAAAAGAATTATCAATCGTATCATCGTGAACCAGCGTCGCCATATGCATTAATTCTACTGATATTGCCATCGGCATCAGCCGTTCCAGATTGTAATCATAAAAGCTGGCAGAGAGAATCGCTAGAGCAGGACGGAGACGCTTACCCCCCCCCCTCAAAGTGTAAGTCAGTAAATCATTCAACCAGGGAGAATCGACAATGCCGATTGATTTCAGCTTGTCCTCTACTGCTACCATGTCTTTCCGAATTGGTGCGTAGATTTCGTTTAACTGCAAGGCTTCTCCACCTCTTTTATCAATGGCCGAGCTTCTGGGTCTCTTTTTCTATTATATCTTCATCCAGTTTGGTAAACAGAGCTTTTGGTTCAAGCAGTTTCTGCCCTGATGCGAGAGTACATATCTCCCAATTTGAATTCTCGATTCTACCTTCGAATCCCATGTACTCATGTAGTTTTTGGGAAGTAAAAGGCAGGAAAGGATAAAGTATCGTCTTCAAAGCTGCAATCGCACGAATTGCTACCACCAGAGAATTAGCTGCCGCTTGTCTATCTGTTTTCAGAGCTTTCCAGGGAGCTTTACTATCGAGGTAGCGGTTTGTCTCATGTGCCAGGAACATAGCACGGCTGAGTGCCTGTTTGAATTCACAATGTGCAAGTAATTTGTCCACGTCCTTGAAGACTTCATCACATAAGGTATTCAATTGTGTACTGGCATCATCAGTCCCGTTCGAAGATGGCATTTTACCATCGAAGTTACGGTAGGTGAAGGTAAGCACCCGGTTTACCAGATTCCCATAGGTGGCTACCAGTTCATCATTGTTACGCCGGACGAACTCACCCCATGAGAAATCCGCATCACTTGTTTCCGGCATATTTATGGAAATGTAATAACGCAGCGGGTCGGGATCGTAACTGTTTAGATAATCCAGTACCCAGACTGCCCAATTCCTGCTCTTGGAGCCTTTCTTATTCTCAATTGTCAGAAATTCGTTGGCGGGTACGTCATAAGGCAAATTCAGTCCACCGTAGCCCATCAACATCGCCGGCCAGTTCATCGTGTGGAAAATAATATTGTCCTTGCCGATGAAGTAATAGCTCTTAGTATCTCCCTGCCAGAAATCACGCCACTTTTCCGGATTACCGGTAGTTTTAGCCCACTCTTTACTAGCAGAAAGGTAACCAATGATATTCTCGAACCAGACGTAGAAACGCTTGTTTTCGAAACCGGGCACCGGTACGGTAACACCCCAATTGATGTCCCGGGTGATGGCGCGATCATTCAACCCTTCTTCAAGAAAACCAAGGGTAAAGTTAAGCACATTAGCCCGCCAGTGGCTCTGTTGTTTCACCCATTCCTTCAACTGTTCTTGAAAGGCGCTCAGTTTGAGGAAAAAGTGTTCCGTCTGACGGAATTCAGGCGGCGTACCGCATTGACGACAGCGCGGTCCTACAAGTTCGGCGGCATTGAGCGGTTTTCCGCACTGGTCACACTGGTCGCCGCGAGCACCAGCATCTTTGCAATACGGACATGTCCCCTCGACATAGCGGTCAGGCAGGAATCGATGACATTTCGGGCAGTAAGGCTGAGACGTGCTTGATTTGTAAATATAGCCCTTATTCAGCAATGTCCGGAAAATATCATGGGTTACTTCAGCGTGATTCAGTGTGCCTGTTGAAGTATATAGGTCCCAGAAGATGCCCAGTTTCTGCCATGCCTCTACGAACATCCTGTCATATTTAGCGGCTATCTCTGCAGGCTTTTTACCCTCTTGCTCTGCCCGTATAGTTATCGGGGTGCCATGCTGGTCGGAGCCGGAAACCATCAATACCTCATTACCCTTGATGCGATGATACCGGGCAAAGATGTCCGCCGGCAAATATGCCCCAGCGATATGCCCCAGATGGGGCGGGCCGTTGACATAAGGCCAGGCGACACAGACTAAAATTCTTTCGCTCATTCTTCTTTACCCTACCGAAATAGTCTCTAACTTTGTGGTAGTTTTTTCTCTTCGTAGAAGAAGGTTAGAATCCTCTCGCCTTTTTCTTCGCGGTACTCAGCATACTTTTTTTCGAGGCAACATTTTACACAGTAGTCTTTTGTTTCTCCGCCTTCGGCGGTTTCTTTACTACCTTTTTCCTCGACTGTTAAATACCGTCCTGCGTAGGGTATTGTCTGATTACAGTTATCACATAGAATATTTCCCTGAGATATACAACCACGTCTCAAATTAGTTCCTCCAATATGTCATTAGGCTAAAAAGGATTCCTCGCAATGACAAATCCGCTTTTCCAGTACTCCTATAATAATATACACTAATAAGCTCGGATTTGCTTTAACCAGATACGGTATAGCTCCCGTTTCGATAAGTCTGTTTTATCGGCAACTACGGGGATTGCTTGTTTGGCAGACATCCCTGAACGTCGCAAACCCATGAGCATTTTTTCGACTTCTTCAGGCGATTGTGCAGGGTGTTCTTCTTTGTTTCCTTCGATGACCAGTGTGAATTCACCTTTCGGAGTAGTGAAGTGTGCTATCGCCTGATTGACAGTTCCCCTGAATATTTCCTCGTGGAGTTTAGTTAGCTCACGGCATACTGCCAGACGCCTGTCCCCCAGTATCGACAGAATGTCATTGAGCGAGTCTTGCAGCCGGTGTGGTGCTTCCAGAACAAGTAGTGTGCCCTTGTCTGCTTTGATGCTTTCTAACAAGCGCCGACGGCCGGCAGATTTGTTGGGCAAAAAACCCAAGAATGTGAATCTATCGGTGGGCAATCCGGAGACAGCCAACGCTGTGGTAACGGCTGATGCTCCGGGGATAGGGACTACTTTAAAGTCTCTTTCTATAGCTTCGGCAATCAATTCGTAACCGGGGTCGGAGATTCCAGGCATCCCTGCTTCGGAGACCAGTGCCACGTCTCCCTGCCCGAGATAATTCAAAATATTGTTTAGTTTGGTGAGTTTATTGTGTTCATAGTAGCTGGTCATTGGCGTCGTGATTCCATAATGATTCAGTAGTCGGCTGGTTTTTCTGGTATCTTCTGCTGCAATCAGTTTGACCTCTTTCAGAATGCGCAAAGCACGTAAAGAGATGTCTTCCAGATTCCCGATTGGTGTCGCTACAACATAAAGAGTATGCATAAACACAGTCATTATAACGTAAGAAAGATGGGGAGTCTAGGAGTAAGAATGCGTGATGGCAATAATACCCATTGAAACTTATTGTAGTTTGGTGATATATTGAGAATAATATTTAGCGGAAACTATATTTTTGAACAGAAGGGGTAAGTAATAATTTATGGCAACACCAAAATTCAAACAGTTGAAACCGTCCTATGGTTTTGATGAGGTAGCTATTGTCCCCGGGGATGTTACCGTCAATCCGGAACAGGTTAATGTTGAACTTAAAATCGGTAATATCACGCTCGGGATTCCTATTATAGCTTCTGCTATGGATGGTGTCACTGATGTCAATTTTGCCATCCTGATGAGTAAATTAGGTGGTTTGGCAGTTCTGCATCTGGAAGGTGTGCAAACACGCTATGATAATCCGACAGAAGTGCTTCTTGAAATTGCTAATGCTCCTGCCGACAAAGTAACTGCCCTGATGCAGAAAATTTATTCGGCACCTATCAAAGAAAATTTGATTGGAGAGAGGGTTCGGGCAATCAAGACAAGGGGCGCAATCTGCGCTGCCTCGGTGATGCCGTCGAACACCAAGCGTTTCGCTCCATTGATGGTTGAAGCTGGAGCTGACATGCTTTTTGTGCAATCAACAGTGACGACTGCTCATCATATCTCCAAGAGTTATAAGGGTTTGATTTTCTCGGAGCTCTGTAAATCTGTACCCATTCCAGTGATCGTCGGTAACTGTGTTAGTTATAACGCCTGTCTGGATTTAATGAGGGAAGGTATCTCCGGTATTCTGGTTGGTGTAGGTCCCGGCGCTGCCTGTACCTCCAGAGAAGTACTCGGTGTGGGTGTACCTCAGATTACGGCGACTATCAGTTGCGCCGCTGCACGTGATACGTATTTTAAAGAATCGAAGTGCTATGTTCCAGTCATTACCGATGGCGGTTTTAAGAAGGGTGGCGATATCTGCAAAGCAATTGCCGCGGGCGCCGATGGCGTGATGATTGGTTCCGTTTTTGCCCAGGCGAAAGAATCTCCGGGACATGGTTATCACTGGGGGATGTCAACGCCGCATTCTTCATTGCCGAGAGGTACTCGTATTAAGGTAAATACGGTGTCGTCGTTGGAACAGATTCTATTTGGTCCTACCTCGGTCACCGATGGCACACAGAACTTTGTCGGTGCGTTGAAGATTGCGATGGGCTTCTGCGGAGCTTCGACAATCAGCGAAATGCATAATGCTGAAATGGTTATTGCCCCATCGATTACTACCGAGGGCAAATCATGGCAAATGGCGCAGTCCCGGAAATAACCTCTCATAATATCGATAGCAATTGGAAGGGGATGAGTTTTACTCATCCCCTTCTTTGTTTTCTTCGGGTTTCAAATCCTACCCGTACAAAATTATATTGTTAATTAATCGTCATCCTCTTCGTCTTCTTCGGGTTCTTCCGATTCCGGGGTGACATGTGGGATTAAAGCCATTGTACTATCTTTTTTACGTCGTGATGGAAACGGTAGAGCATTAATGACTTTACGTAAGTTCTGGAGTACTGTATCCGACTGTTCATCGTTTACGGTGACAATCACGCCACTTGCCCCAGTTTCCCAGATTAGTCGGAGTTCATTACTGTTTGTATCGGTAGCTACTTCCACCAGCAATGGTTTATTTAACAGGGCGGAAAAGCGCTGAATCAGCATAAGTCTTTGCCATGTGAGGGCCAATCCGCTTTCTTTCCCTTCGGATAATAAAACTGCATCTACCGGCAGTTCGTTAGCGGTGCGTAACAGGGTATCGGCTATCGAGGATTCAATTTGAAGTATTTTGCCGAGTTTATTATCCGGGGATGGTATGTTGCTGTTGGTTGGTAAAATTACGAAATCCGCCCTGGCTTTTGCTGCCTGTTCGACATCTTTTGTACTACCATGGGCAAGCCATACTCCGTATACAATATCGCCTGCATCAGACTCCGGAGTAGGCATTACCAGCGCATCAGCCGCACTCAATTGTTTTGTCGTCGGCTTTGTTTTGTTGCCCTGAATATTTACCACCAATTGTATTCTGGGTCTTGATTGTTCGGTTCGTGTGGTTCTAAAACCCATCGACTTAGCAGAGTTTTGAGAAATCTCTTTTAGTCTTTCGATAAATTTACTCATTTATTTCGCCTTTTAAGAACTTCCTTTAGCAAATCATTACAAGAATTGTAAGGGGAATTGCCTCGAAATTCAAGGTGAAAGTGCTTTTGTTTGACTAATTACGTCGGTTTTTCAAAAATAATTGACTGATTTATTGATTTTTAATGATTATTTTATGACCTGTTTATGGTTTTGCCATACAATTAGTATGGTTAGATACACTAGCAAAACTCTGAGTAAAGGGTGGTATGCATGAAGAATTATGACCGCAGTCCAGAGATGGGCAAACGTCTAAGGCAAAAGAGAAAATCTATATCTTTGACCATAAGGGAAGTAGCGTCGAAAGCAGAAATATCTGCCTCGCACTTAAGTCGTATCGAACAAGGTGACAGATTACCCTCTGCTTCAGTTTTACGTCGGCTTGCTGAGCCATTGGGTTATGAAGAGACCGAGTTGATGATGCAGGCTGGTTATCTATCACCTGTTAAATCAGCCACCGAAAACGGAACTCGTGGTAAAAAATTGGACCCGTATGTCGCCAGTGTCTTGGTAATGAACCACTGGAGATACAACGTGCCGTTATTCCTATTCTTACAATTATCAAACGTATTGTTACAGCGCAAACACGCACTGAAAACCCCTGAAAATAAGAAATGATACCTTTTGAGCCGGCTTACTCCAATTAACCACTAGTAAGCCGATTTTTTATTACTCTTTTTTTGGATGTTGGTGTTTATCTAAGACGATAGCAAAACAGGGCTGGTAATTTCCTCTGAATAGAAGTATTATTTTGTGTTAGAACCAATATTGAGGAGGAATCTATGTTCAGTATTCAAACCGGCAAACTCGGCAAATTTATCAAGTATAAACTGGTTAATGAAACAACCGGTGAGTATGTGTCGGTTATTCCCGAATTCGGGGGAAATGTCGATGAGATTGTGTTGGGCAAAAAAGGGGTAACGTATCCTGTCCTCGAAGTCTTCGACAACGATGACATGGTTAAAGGGAACCCGAAATACAAGTCGACACAGCTGATACCGTTCGCGAATCGTATTGCGGATGGCAAGTATAGTTTCAATGGTAAATCTTATCAGTTACCTATCAACCTAGGGAAGAATGCCTGTCATGGTTTATTACTGGCTAACCCTATGAAGGTCACCGAGAAAAAAGCTGACAAAAACCATGCTTCAATCAAGCTCGAGTACAAATACAAGGGTGAAGTGCCGGGTTATCCTTTTAAGTATAAAGCGGTCATCACCTATAGTTTATTGGAAAAAGTTGGTTTTGTATGCGAAACAGTCATTACTAATGAGGATTCTTCACCCATTCCTGTCGGACATGGCTGGCATCCCTATTACAGAACTAAGGGTAAAGTTGACCGATTGAAGCTAAAACTACCGTCGATATACAGAGTGGAAGTTGTAGAACTGATTCCGACAGGTAAGCTGATACCGGAAACATACTCCGAAGCTGTTACGATAGGTAGTCAGGAATGCGATGCGGGATTTGTGGTGCCGGATAAAGAGGGCGCAGTATCCGCAGAACTCTACGATCCTGAACTTGATATTAAGCTCAATATATGGCAGGAAACGGGGAAAGGAAAATACAACTACATGCAAACCTACATTCCGGAAAATAGAAATTCCATCGCTATCGAGCCGATGTCTTCTATGACTGATGCCGTTAATAATAAGAATGGTTTGATTGTGCTTGAACCAGGGCAATCATTCAAAGCTAAATTTGGCGTTTCGCTGGAGTAGCAACTGTTTTAGAGCGAATTGAAATCTTCATCGATTTTAATTGCTGGCAACACTCTGCTAGCTTAATCTCTGCGTTTTCCAAAGACTCTATCCTTTCTTTAGTTTTTGACATAAGCATAATTATGTTATACGATTACTTTCCCCTACTTCATCCCCACTTTCAAGTACTCACTAATAATCTATAAAAGTAAAGGAGGTAATGAATATGCGGATTAGTATTCTCCCCAAGAGTATATTAGGCTGGTGGTCAGTCGGCTTGGTTTTTGCTTCCGTTGTATTCGGATTTGCATCCGAGGACATCATCAGTCCAGCAGGAATACCCAATTATTCCACGACTCTTAGGGTTACCTTAATATTATTCATTGCGGTTATAGCAGGAACTGCCTCTGTAACTGGTCTCATCAGTATAATAAAGAGGAAGCTGGGGTCTATTCTTGTCTTCGTCAGCACGGCGATTGGCTTGTTCCTTCTGATAGAGTCAGTTGTTAGTGCTGTGCAGATGATGATGGGGGTTTCCTAATACGTGGGTTGAGGTTAAGAAATAGTGGCTTATCATCACCCTTGTTTCAGGTGGCTAAAAGTCAGTTCTGGAGTAAATACCCCAAAATCCCGATGAACCTATGTTGAACCTCTGTCCGTGCGAGTAGTTACTACAATCGAGAGAAACAAACCTTGAATAATACTCTACTGCATAATTTGCAGTATAAAACCAACCACGATACAAATTAGCCCGATAAAAGCTACGAAGGGTAAATCCTTTTCATTCCCTTGACGGATATTTATCAATTCTTTGTCGGAGTACTTATTTTGAGTCGTCTTTATCTTCACTTTTTGCCATATTTACTCGATTAAATTGATTAGACTTTTCTGTATTCTTCGCGGAATTCGAGTACCATACCGCCCGGATTGACATCGAAATAACACCAACGCTCGCCTTTGTAAGTGGCTTCTATTAACATTTTGTGGCCTTGATTCTTGAATTTCGAGACCATCTCGTCATAATTGGATACGCCCCAGGCCACGTGGTGAAGTCCTTCTCCCTTGTTCTTGATGAAGTCATAATAGAGGGAGTTCTGGTCCAGCGGTTGGAGTAGTTCGATCATCAATGTACCGAACTTGATGAATACAACCTTCATAGTGAATGGTTTACCAGCAAATGGTTTACCAGCGACCAACTCGTTTGTAGGGGAAAAAACAAAAGTTTCCGGGGTTCCGATGTTCCATATCGAGGACATGAGTTCGGTGGTCTTCTCTGCATCCTTTACTACGAAACCGATGTGTGCCAGATTCGTCAGGTTTACTGTACCGTTGCCTAATTTCACGAAAACGCCTCCTTTTTGTACTTTTTTGTGGGTGGTTTATTCCCCTAGAATATAAACTATCAAGGCAACGGCAGTCAATATATGTTCAGATAGGGTTCACAATTTGCTTTCTAATTGCGATGAGGGATGGGGCAATTTATTTATTCCCAACTGTTCGAGTGCCCTGTTTAATATTTTATTTAGACAAGATGTCAATTGTTGTTCTTCTTTCTCCGATAGTACAGACATTATCCACTCAATTGATTCTCTATTGCGAGCACAAGTATATGCCTGACGTCCCTCGTCTGTTAGACTGAGCCTCAATACATTCTTTCGTTTTGCATCCTTAGCCCTTTTTAGAAGTCCTAAATTTTCCATTCTCATCACTGTTTTAGAAAGTGAGTGAAGCTCCTTGACAAGATACATGGATACTTCGGTAAGTGTCGGTTCGTGATCAAGAATTGCCAGAAGATATAAAATACCGGACTGCTCAACCGAAAGATTACATTTCATCAGTTCTCTGGACCGGACTTTTAAAACTGCGTCCCGTGTCAAGTTTATTGCTCCCCAAAGGTCGTAATGCTGATATCTATATAATGGTTTCTTCATTTTAGCGCCTCTTTCAAAATTTGGTTATCGGTTCTATCAGCCATATTAAGTTGTTCCGTAAAATCGTTAAATATTTGTATCTTTTAATATTATACACAATATAGCACTGCAATCAGAATTTTCTAGAGCAATCGGCTGCTTGACAAGAAAAAAGAAAGCGTCTACAATATTTCATAAATACTTCTATGTCGAATATCTATCTAGATACTGGACATTATTCTAATACACATGTTTTACAAAAGCAAGTGCATCATTAAAAAAGGAGGAATAAATGAAAAGGAGAATCCTATATTTGGGTTTGAGTTGCTTGATGGTAGCTGCCATGTTATTGGCTTCTTGCAGTAACGTAACTCAAACTACCGCAACCATCACCGCAACTACGACCGCGATTATAACTACGACTACATCCAC
>CAIWXV010000051.1 GCA_903916765.1 uncultured Dehalococcoidia bacterium
ACACGGAGAAAGACTCGGATAAATTTCAAACGACAACAGCCTATAAAAAATCTATACTTCATTGCGCGCTCTGATGTATAATCTAGAAAATTGTCGCCCTGACCCCGATGCAAATCAAGGGGAATAGCCTCTCTGCCTGTTGAATTAAACTCGCAATGGCAAGAGATTTTCCCGCGTAGGGTCGGGTTTGAAACCCGACCGCTTGACGGGCAGGTTTACAACCTGCCCGTACTAAATGGTTATACTAGCCCTCTGACTGCGGCAACATCCTCGATATTCATAACCTCAACATCACGGTTAATACGCTTGATAAGTCCGGCAAGTATTTTTCCGGGACCTATCTCAATAAACCTGCCCGTCCCCTGCTTCAGCATATACTCGACACTACGCTGCCATTGAACGCTACTGGTCAACTGCTTTAGCAGTTCATCTTTGAATTGACCGGCGGTTGTCAACGGTTGGGCAGTAACATTAGCAATAATAGGAACCAACGGGTCTTTGAAGATAACTTTAGCAAGAATCTGAGCCATGCCATCGACGGCAGGTTGCATCAAAGGCGAATGGAAAGCACCGCTTACCTGAAGAGGAATAGCCCGTGCTGCACCTCTAGATTTAGCCAATTCAGCGGCTTTAGCGATATTTTCGGTCGTGCCGCTGATAACCAGTTGTCCAGGGCAATTGATATTGGCGATTTTAGTATCCGTCTGCTGACAAACTTCAGCCAGTACCGCCTCTTCTAGTCCTATAACTGCCATCATCGTGCCGGGTCGTTTCAATCCGGCTTCGTACATTAACCGTCCTCTTTCACGTGCCAGATATACTGCCGTACTAAAATCAATTACATTGGCAGCGGCTAATGCCGTATATTCCCCGAGGCTGTGTCCTGCCATAAACGACGCCGTAGGAAATACTTTACCGGCAACTTCCTGTGCCGCTTTAAGACAGGCGATACTGACCGTTACCAGCACAGGCTGAGCATTTACCGTTTTGCGCAGTTCGTCTTCAGGTCCCTCGAAACACATCTTGGAGATAGGGAAATTCACGGCCTCATCGGCTTGTTTGAAAAGTACTTTGATAGAATCGAAATTATCATAAAGGTCTTTACCCATACCGACTGATTGAGAACCCTGACCGGGAAAGACATAAGCAGATTGTTTTGAATCGGACACTAGCATCCCCCTGTTTTGAAGTTTTTAAGGCCGGCAATCACCTTCTCCGCCTCAGCGATGATTTCCCTGACGGGTTTAATATCTTTTATCATTCCGGCAATTTGTCCTGCCGGCAGAGCACCGCCTTCCACATCCCCTTCAATCAACCCTTTGAACATCTTGCCATGACCAAACTGATTTAAATTTTCCTTGGAAGCACCAGAACGCTCCATCGCCAGAAACTGTTCCGTCAGGTTGTTTTTAAGGCCGCGAAGTGGCAAGCCGGTAGTGGAACCGGTGATAGCAGTGCCGCAGTCATTGGCTTCCAGAATCTTTTGCTTATAGGACGGATGTGCAATACATTCGGTACTGCAGGCAAAACGTGTCCCCATCTGAATACCCTGAACGCCGAGTGCCAGTGCGGCGGCAAGTCCTCTGCCACCGGCAAAACCGCCGGCGGTAATTACAGGAACCTTTACGGCCTCTACCACCTGAGGCACAAGAGTAATCGTAGTCGTCTCACCGATATGTCCGCCGGATTCCGTACCTTCGGCGACAATAGCATCGACGCCTGCCCTTTCCATACGTCTGGCAGCGGAGACAGTCGCCACCACGGGGACAATCTTAATACCGGCTTTTTTGAATTCAGGAATATAAGCTTCGGGATTACCGGCACCGGTAACGACAATAGGGACTTTTTCCTGCAGAATAACTTCGATTACTTCTTTAATATGATGTGAAATCAGCGGAATGTTGATGCCGAATGAGGTATTGGTTTTTTGTCTGGTAAGACGGATTTGCTCTCTGACCCAATCAGCTAGATAATAACCACATGCGATAATTCCCAGAGCACCGGCATTAGAAACTGCCGAGACAAGCTCGGTAGTACTAATATGCGTCATCCCCCCCTGAACTATCGGGTGTTTAATGCCAAAAAGGTCGCAAATCGCTGTTTTAAGCACAGCTTAAACATCCTTAAGAGGCTTTCTTAGGTTTGGGGCCCTTGATTTTGATAACTTCTCTGCCATTATAGCTGCCGCAGGTTTTGCAGACATGATGAGGCAGTTTTGGAGTGTGACACTGCGGACAATCGACAACAGCAGTGGCTGTCAGCCCGAGATGAGCACGCCGTTTGCCCTGTCTTGCCTTGGCATATTTTCGCTTAGGTAGTGGAGTCATCTTTGTATCTTCCTTTTATTACGATTTATCGTTATCTTTGCTTCGTTTTTTAAGTTTTAACAATTCAGCCCAACGCGGATCGATTCTTTTTTCCCGACAGTCACACTTTCCACCATTCAAATCTTTTCCGCAGGTAGAACACAAGCCTGCACAATTAGTTTTGCATAATGGCTTCATCGGGAGTGCCATTACAATATATTGCCGTATTGCTTCCGTCAAGTCAAGAACATGCTGCTCATCGATAGTAAAACTGCCATCTTCTTCGGGCAACGACATTTTTTCTCCAGTGATGATATCTATGGTTGGGAAATATTCTTCCTGCACATTAAAATGGATTTTATTGTTAAACGGTTTCAAACAACGGCTACAGATCATCTTAATTTCAGTCGTCGAAGTACCTTGCGCCAGAATACTGCGATGAGTACGCATTAAAGTAATCTCACCTTTAACCGGAAACTGGTTATCATCGTAACTCAAAGCGCTATCGACCTTGAGAGTTCTTATAGAGCCTATCGGCGATTTTAGTAATTGGGCAACATTTGTCTGCATAATACTTTTCTTATCGGATTTATCAGCCACACCTATTTCGAATCAACCTGAGGTAATAGGCAAAACATTCCCTATAAGTGATAAACCCATTTAACGATACATCCTTAATTATATGAAGAGAAGTGTATTAGAGTCAAATTTTACGAGAGAGTGGGTAAAAGGTCCGACTGACGTCCTACTTTCCCACTCCGCACAATATACCGGGTGACAGGGCCACTTCCCACCTCTAGCCTGCGATCGGGATACACCTTAAGGTATGATCCGGAGGGAATTCCGTATCCGAACGTTCCGTCCTCTCTGAGTTGAAGCGCGGTTTTTAATTCCGCCCAATCGTCTTCTTCAGCATGTGTATCACAGATAATCGGGGCGAATCCAAGGCAGGGAAACAGTTCAGCAGTGGAATCATCATCCGGATTTTGCCAGCGAACCCATTCTTTAGCCAGCATGATGCTTCCGGCAGATACTCCGAAAAACAGCTTGCCTTCCTCGTAAAGCTCCTGAAAAAACTCTATCATATTTTTTTCTTTCAGTATTTGCATCCCAGCTTCCATATCCCCACCGCTAATGAATATTGCATCTGCCGATTTCAACATTTTACGGGCTTGATCAAGGTTAGCATTTTTCGGTGCGATCAATACCCGGTGCATCCGACAATCGCATCCTATCTTAATGAGACCAGAACAGATATGATAGAACATTCCATTATCTTCAAGGCTGGCAACTCCGACATAAGCAATAGCGGGCTTCACTTTACCAATACTTTTAATACAGCTCCTTACACCGGAAAAAGTAACTAGAATATTTTTCCCCCTGCCACCTGCAAAAAGATAAACCGGTTTCCGCTTATCCATAAAATATCAAATGCCTCCCTCATTCAGTCTCAAAATATTTCTTTTATCCAGATAGTTATTCAAGTCAATCGGGAATAATGTCCCGGAAACCAGATATTTCCCGGAATTTTCCGGGGCGATATCAGGGTCATGTATCACTGTGATACCGGCTTCCCGTCCGTAAAGCTTCTTTAACTCCGGAATAACGGCTTCAGTCAGGTTTTTCCCCTCAGGAGCGCGGCTCACAAGATGCAATTCGTAATTACTCCTGTCCGTCTGGATTAATTTGTACATATCGATGCCTTTTAACCTGCCCATAACAGTGTCCAACTCAAGCAAGGTCACCAATCTACCCGAACAGGTCAGAGTTAGATTTGCTTTCCGCCCGGCGATAGATGCCAGAATCAGACCTGAGCTTCGGTCGCAAGAACATTTACCTGTCTCTTCCAACCGGACTATATCCCCAGCATCGAACCGTACCAGATAACTCCAGGGGTTATTCAGAGGAGTAACCAGAATTCTACCCAGAAGAGGACCTCCGTGTTCCGGCAGAAAAGGTTGAAAATCCACGCGACAGAACTCACTATTTTGATGCCATTTACATTCTTCGCATTGCATAAAAACATAACCTGTCTCGGTAGAGCCATAAGAACTGATAAGCAGCACCTTACTAAAAACCCGATGAATCTGGAGATAATGATAGATGGTCGGATATTCATAAGTAAAAACTATGGCACCCGGCTGAAAGACCGTTTTATTTGTATCGGTAATATAACGGCAAAGTCGAGCCAGATAAGATGGATTAGCTTCTAGAACCGCCGGTTGGTAAGTATCGAGTTCCCGTATCATACGGTCCATAATGGCGTTTGACCAGCTTAAAGGGTCAGTTTTTTCATTAAGGTAAAGGAAGCGCGCCAATCGACGCTTTTCCACCGGTAGGTCTACATTATCTGAGATAGTCCCCACATTCCGCGGATTGACCAGAATCGCTTCGCGGTGGTTTCCTGTGGCAATTTTAGACATGTAAGAATTGAGTTGCCATGATGCCCTTTCCGAAGCATCCCACCATTTTTGATTCCAGATATTAGTAACCTTGTCATCAGTAGTGCCACTGGTTTCCACCAGTTGGATTTCTCCGTTGGCTAACCCCTGCTCGATATCCATGTCTGATGGGACTACACCCTGAGGGAAATTATCGCGGATATTTTTTTTGGTAAGCGCCGGCATAGCAGCAAAACGGATATCTATCGGATATTTCGGTCCCGGATCCAAGGATTTCCAAGATTGATACATAGCGATTTTTGAGAGCGCCGTATTCAGAATCATCGAAGAACGTTCGTAGTACTCCTTGGGAAAATGCAAATTCTGCGTGAAAATTCGTTTTAGTATGATACCCTCATTTACTATAGTTAGGAATCCGAACTATAGATTAAAAAATTTACCGGTTTTCTTTAATGAATTTCCCTAAATATAAATCAATTCGCTTGAGAACTTTGACAACTACTTCAAAGTTGGTTTCGTGCAATTCACTCAAGATCAATTTGAAATCATGGAATGCTTGTTCATGTTGTTTGTCGAGGTCATTCAAAACCACCTGGCATTTATCGGTAGTAAAAAGAAGTACTTCCTTATTATTACCGGCTTCTTTAGTTTTTCGTACCAACCCATTCCCTACTAGCTTTGTAATCAACTCCGAAGCCGAAGCCTTAGTAATTTCTAATCGTTGTGCCAGTTCTGTGATATTAATTCCGGGATTATGACCGACCATTACAATAGCCCGAATTTGAGAAGGATATACTTTAATATCCTTGCCATAAATTCGCGGGTTTTTCTCCATCAGAGCATACTTTTCGTTAATACTTGTCAGGGTATTTAATATCTGAAAAGCATTCGTTGACAAACAATTCATAAGAATATAGTAAGGTACTCTAACAATATTGTCAAGTACCTAGTTTTTACGTCCCTTCGGTTCTTTAGGATGCTACGATTTTACGCAATGTACATGGAGGAAAATAGCACCTGAATCACGCCATCTTTGTAGATAAGGATATTTGCGGCATTCACTGACGGATGGACGCGGTTCTCCCAGTTTCTTCAGGGTAAATCCTGCCTGAATAAGGGTATTGATATATTCAGAGAGGGTCCGGGGAAAACGCGGTATAGCAAACAATGGAGCATCTTTACGAATATCCTCCGGAACCTCTGAAAACTGCCAGCGCTCTATCGATTGTTTCTTACTGAAATAACCCGATACGATGAGTGACGGTTTACTTTCTTTCCTATCGGTTACCCATCCGAAGCCTTCGGTCATAAAACACGGGTGAGAAATGCTGAAAAAGAAATCTCCTTGTTTGCGAAGCACCCTGTAGATTTCTCGGATTGCTTTTTCGTAGTCGGGACTATCCATCAACGCCATCGTCGATACCACCGCATCGAAAGACCCTTCTGCAAAGACAGCTAGATCAGTAAATGAAGCCACTTCATAACAGATACCCAACGGTTCTTTCTGCTCTGCTCGGCGAGCATGCTCAATCAGTCTGTGTGAAATATCGATACCAGTCATCTTAGCACCCATATGAGCGAAGATACGAGTATTGTAACCCTCACCACAACCAGCATCGAGAATTTTCTTACATTCGATACTGCCGATAAATTCCAGAAAAGCAGGATTATTGAGATGCTCGCGATAAGAATCCCAGCCTTTACGGACATGCTCCGTCCAGAGGTCTGCATTTTCATCCCAATGCAGAGCCACATCCCCTTCAGAGATTGTAGGTGGATTTCCCTTGAATTTTCGTTTAGGCATAATCTCTATCAACCCGAATATAGTAGTTTAGATATAGATATTAGCATATTTTAACCAATTAATACTGCCTTCGAGACTATCTAAGCTCAAATATTTTTTTAAATAGGCACAATAAACGCTCAAAACCTATTGACAAGCGTGCCTGAATGATTTATGATTCACACAAATAGTACAAAGGAGGGTGAACTGAATGCAGGCTTATTGTGTTAAGTGTCGTGCCAAGAAGGAAATGAAGAACGCCAAAGCCATCACGATGAAGAACGGCAAGCCAGCAACCCAGGGCATTTGCCCGACTTGCGGCACCAAAATGTTCAGAATCGGCAAGTAATATACTAGTTTCCTGTTTAGAAAACAGGTATTCTTCGCTGCGAAGAATACCTGTTTTCTTTTTATCACTTAATTTGACCGGCTTGATTAGAAAATTCAGCCTACTCTAATCAAGTTATTCACCTCATACTAACGACCCGCAGGCACATACAAGTACAGAATATAGTTGCTGATATTAACCTGCCGGTCATCTCCACCAAATTGTGCTTTCTTATCTCCGACTCCATTAAGGTTATGGGTTATGGTGACAATCTTTCCAGCATAATTTGTAGGATTATTTTCATCGAATCTCCAGATGTTACCACCAAACCATGTACTAGCATTAGTAGGGATTGCAACATTCGAACTGCCGAAATTCGGTAAACGCACGAAGTTGTATATACGCGGTTCCCCACAACAAATAGCGTCAACTGGTCTCCTGTCTAAATAAGATGTTGAGCAAAGCACTTGAACAATTAAGGGTGCACTACAGACTAACACAATACCATATCCATTGTTACAATTTAAGAGAGACTTATAAAATTCTCGTGCATACCCTAGTTCTCAGGAAATTGTATAAGAAGAGTGTTACTCTTACTGTGCCACAAAGGATTTTAAATTAGTTTTTCAATGTCCTATCGAGTGTGAGCATATTCTCAAACGATGTGTCTTTAGGTATCTCACAGCCGGCGGAAATGCAGGTGGTATTATTTGACGCCTCTACGCACTTCGTTACCGCCTGTTCCACTTCGGCTGGCGTACCCCGTAACATAACACTGACCGGGTCGAAGTTACCATTAGCGGAACATTTGCCGGCAAAAGCATTGACAGCTTTACCAAAATCCACCATCCAGTCCACATCGATGATATCGGCACCACTAAGAGGCATAAAGTTGAGAATCGAGGTAATATTTCCGCAAACATGCAGTTTAACTCTAACACCACCTTTATGAATTGCATCGCAAATTCTCTTTTCATAAGGAAGCGCAAAAGCCTGATAATGTCTGGGACCAATCAACGAAGCAGCGGCATCACCTACACCGATAAAATCGGCACCGGCTTTGATTTGTTCTTCGGCGAATCTTATTACCTGCTCAGTACAGATTTCCAGCATCTCATGAACCGGGGCAGGCTGTTCGATAAGGTCTCTCATCAAGCCATTCATACCCCGAAGGTCAACTGCTTCAGCGAAAGCACCTTCGATAAAACCCTGTATCGGATAAGACTTAGACAGCCGGCTTTTAAATAACTCGACAGCTCTAATCCTGTCCAGCATTCTCTCGCTTTTCAGAGGGTCTTTAACCGACAGCTTCTTCAAATCCGAGTAGTCTTTCACCAGAAAATCGGTACACATTGGGACATCATCCTCGGGAAAGATGATATTACCGCCAAAACCATACAATTCCCGATACGGGTCAGATATGGTGCTCACCATATCAATGCCGAAAGCTTCACAACAAGCAATGTTTCCTTCAACCAGGCTCCGGTAATCGGTAATATACTTTTTGTATGGAACACCAACGTATTTAGCGGCAAAAGTCATAATAATATTTAGATTAGGAATTTTATCCACCGGTTTGCCGGCTAATCTGTTAAGAACTCTCTCACGACAATTCATTCAATCAACCCCCACTCATCGGCACTTATCGGGAATATACTCCGTATTCCTGAAGTGTTTCCCACATAGCCATGATATTTTCCGGTGGCACATTACCCTGAATATTATGAACAGTCGCAAAAACAAAACCACCGCCGGGCATCAAATCATGCAAGCGACGTTTGACATCCTCACGCACTTCTTGCGGAGTGTGACTAGCATCGAAGGCACGTTGAGTATCGACACCACCGCCCCAGAAGGTAAGGTCTTTCCCATATTCCCTCTTCAACTCAGCCGAATCCATCCCTGCAGCATTGACCTGAACAGGATTGATGATATCCAATCCGATTTCAATCAGGTCAGGTATGACCTTGCGAATAGCACCGCAAGAATGGAAAAATATCTTCGCACGACTGTGAGAGTGGATGTAATCGAACATCTCTTTGTGTAATGGTTTCAGATACCTTCTATAAGAAGACGGTGATATCAGCATTGCATCCTGTCCGGAGAAATCGTCTGCCATATGGACTACATCTACCGAATCACCGAGTGCCCCGAAGACTTTTCCCCAATAGGCTAACTGAATATCGGTATACCGTCGCAGTAACTTCTGAGCTAGTGCCGGCTTAGACACAAGGTCGGTAAAACCATCGTTGAAACTACGCATCCACAGAAACAACTCAAAAATTCCGCCTGACATATTGCCCATAACCAGCGCCCGTTTTTCCTTCGTAAGTATCTTCTTGGCAGATTTCTCCACACCAATAAGACGCGTCGGGTCGGCACCGTCCGGCAACGGAAAACGCTCGGCATCCGATTCACTGATGTTCCCACTCAATGGGAAATGGAACATATCATAGTACAGACCGCCGACTTTGGGTTTGCGACGCCCGATCTGAAATTCATCATAGCAATATGTATATTGTCCGTCTTCCGTATCTTTAATTTCCAGATGAAAATGCGACGGTGATTGCGGAGCCAGCCTTCTAACATCGACCTTGAGTCGCTCTATCACATCGTCATCTACTCTGGCAAGTTGTTGAATAGTATCACAGATAACCGGCTCGACACGAGGCAACCCCAGATAATTGCGAAGTGCCAGATAGGCTTTCACATTGATACCGGTCAACACTGTGCCACCAAGGTCGAAAGGAACACGGTCAGGCTCTTTATGTGCCAAAGCCGTGAGTACCCGTTCTCTTGAATTCATTTGCTCCTCCCTCAAAAATCCGAACTCAGCTTCAAAAATATAGAGAAAATGGAACCTATCCTACAAGAGTTTTTGCCACGCCTACGGCACGGCTGGCATCCGGTGCATACCCATCCGCTCCGATTTCCTTGGCATAGGTTTCATTAAGTGGTGCACCACCCACCATTACTTTGAGCTTACTACGCAAACCGGCTCTCTTGACCGCATCGATTGTAGTTTTCATATTGGGCATGGTCGTCGTCAATAGTGCCGAGAGCGCCAGAATCTTTGCATCTTTGTTATCTTGCAATACTTCAACAAACTTCTCCGGCGTTACATCTACACCGACATCGATAACATCAAAGCCGGCTCCTTTAAGCATCATACCGACAAGATTCTTGCCGACATCATGAAGATCACCCTTCACTGTTCCCAGGACAATCTTCCCTGCAGATTTGACGCCACTCTTCATCAGGAGAGGCTGAATCACCTCAAGCCCTTTCTGCATCGTCATTGCCGCAACAAGCATTTCCGGTAAGAAATACTCACCTTCCTCAAAGAGCTTCCCCACCTTCCCCATCGCCACAATCATCCCCTCGTTGAGGATTTTCTGCGGGTTGATACCTGCGGCTAATGCCTCTTTGACCCTTTCTTGAATTGAATCCTGGTCGAATTTGACTATGCCATCGATGATTTGTTCTAGAACCTTTTCCATTATGCCTCCCTTTACTAATTAAGGTGTATGTTAAAGTCGTGAATATTAGAGTGGTTTTGCAACTTCTTCGCGGGCAATTTCTACCCAGCGGGCTAGCCGATTCGGTTCGTTATAAAGCGTATGGACGTCTTTCATAATGAATTCCAGCCGACAGCCTTTAGCAGCGTTCATCGTCTTACGGATATCGGCACGTATCGCATCTTCGTCAAAATGTTCGGTACTAACCAGCAGCGGGTGTGGCTTCCGTGAGAAAATGAGTTCTTTACCCAGCGCTTCTCCCATAATCTCCTGGTTCGCCCAGGGAGAGACAGAGACACGTGCCAGGTTCGGTAATCGCTTGATGATATTCACCCGGGTGTGCAACGGTTCACAGCAACCGTAATAGCATTTGCCGAATCTCGGCGCAATACTGAGCTGGTAGGGAAAAACAATTTCCTCGAACTGTTTAGGACCTACCCCGACTGTTTCCTGCGATTCCAAAAATATCCAAAGGTCCTTCATCCGGACAGGGTCACCGGGTTTCTTACCCGGTTGAGGCAGGTCATGAGTATAGACTAATCCTCCCGAACCGAAAGAATCGTTCTCGTTATTCAGGCTGAGTAAGCCCTCTTTTTCCAACCACTCGGCATACGCTATATAGTTGTCTCTTAAAAATGCCAGCAAACGATGCAGCCCTTTCGGGTTAGTAATCATATCCATCATCAAATTCTCGAGACCGACAAGCAGCACGACATCGAGCGTTAAGCCCATGCTCCACCAGCACCTGCCTCTGATACGTACCGGTAGAATATCCCCGAAGACTTTATCGAGATATTGCTTCTCAGCCATCGTCGTTTCTCTATCAACCGAATAGGTAAACGGGTGTAATTTATCGAGGTCTTTATCCAGATTTTTAAGCGGTGGGTCCCAACTTTTGCCCGCCATCCCGCCATAATTTTCACCGGTATGTTGTAGTATCTCCACTCCGAAATCACCTACATGAACGTGCCAGTTCAAATTCCAGTATGGCTCGACTACATGGTCATCCTTCAATATATCGAATTGATAAATTTCGAGACGTAATTGCCATTCTATATTTCGTGCCCAGGAATTTTCGCATTTGATAATCGACCTTGGAAGAGGAGCATGTTCGTCACGTACATCAAAAACCTCGGTAAGTATCATAGGGCGGCTGTTTCCGATTTTGTCATGCCGGTACCACGCATTTTTGCGCTCCAGGTTTACGGGTGAATGCGCAATCTCAACCAATCGCCCTGCCAATTGGCGGAGAATTTCGATATCATGCTGAGAAAGATTGTATTTAGCAAGTCGTTCTTCACGTGACACATACGGCTTTCCCCAAATTATCGCAGCTAACTGTTCATTCTTGCCTGTAGCAGTTGGCTTGCTAACTGTTTTAGATTCCGACTCGCTCATCGTTCCCTCATTACTTTTCATAGCAATTAAAACAGGAAAACTACTCGAATTGAACAGAATTTTAACACGGCATCATGTCTAAATCAACCTAAACGCCAGATTACGCAAAAACGAGCTTTATTAAACTACGCCTTTCGGAAAAACATGCTACACTTTTGAGACGAGCTTGACTGTTGCTTTTGCAATAGTATGCTTCATTCTTTGTTGGTTTTCAGTCCAGATATCCATATCCACCAAATGTTCTTTATTTTCAATATACTTTTTTACCACTTTCCCGTAACACCAATAGGTATCCCTGAATCGGCTAGGGCGCCGATGTTGACAATCCAGAACCTTCAGGAATCCTTCATCCCCCATCCAATTGGTTATCAAATGAGACAACCCTGTCTCCATCTGTGCTCCTGCAATAGTCGGTGTGTTCCTACCGCCGGGTTGTCCGTAAACCATAGTATCGTACACATGCATTGTCTGCCAACCTGTCGGAGTATTATCTATAGAGTTATACCCACGATGAGGCTTCCCTTCGAAGAGAAGCCTCAAGCCGTATGCTCTCTGCATCAAACCTATGGCTCCCATAAAAGCCACTGCATCATCCGTGATAACCGGGCCTTTTATCACCGGTTTAAGAACTTCGCCTTCGGAAACATCTTCCCAGTAGAGCGTATTAGCACCACGCTTTTCTTCAGTGGCGTATGCATGTTTAATAGCTTCCAATTCTTCGTCAGTGTATTTATATGGTTTGAATTCCTCCGTTTCATGCACGGGAGGTGTTCCCTTTTGATGCAGGGGTTTCATTATTTGTACTCCCCGCATGGAACAGATTGCAATAACCTCACCCCGCTGGTTCTCATACGTTCTGTCTGTTTGGCTAAAAAGCATGGGGGGTGCTTCTGTTTCCAGTCCATGTTTCTTTTTCACTTCGATACCTTTAAAAACATCATAAACAGTAAAGGAGTCACCCTCTTTGACTTCATGGAATCTAACCCAGCGGCTTCCTGCATTCAGACCCTCGAACGCTCGTGTAGATTGTACCCAATCATTCCCAACACGCCTGAATAGCGTTGCACCCCATCCCGGGGCAATACAATTCAAATAAAGCGGCGGTGCTATAATACCACCAAATACCGTCTGTTTAGCATACTCCGGATTCATCCACAGCGGATTAGAGTCGCCTATGGCATTAGCAAAAACCCTGATTGAATCCCTGGTAGCAACATCATTAGCTTTTCCCCAATATTCACCTGGCAACCAATTAACTGAAAGAACACGGCGTTCCCCTGCTCTCTCCAATTCTTCTGCTTCCGCCAGCATCTTACTCATAGGATAGCCGTACATGCCCCATTCTTCCATTTTCCTTCTCCTTTCAGTTAAACCCATTATACTCCACCGAATGCAAAGCGAACAATACAATTTACTAAAATCACCTTACCCTGCATCGGTTTACAAGATTACGTCAAATCAATCAATGATTGACAAGTTCAGTTTAGGGCAGTTATATTGTGATTTACACATTAAATACGAGGAAATTTCGATACAATTAATATATAATCAGGTAGAAGCTCGGCATATCTATTATCCGAAATAGGCTTATCTATTTCCCAATATGCAGACAGATTACCGATGTAAAAAATCATGTTATATTATACAAAGGAGATTCCCGGTGAATAATAATAAGATAAGCAAAGTCGTATCCGCAGAAGAGGCTGTCAAAATTATCAAGGACGGAGATACGATTGCTACTGATGGTTTTGTAGGCATCGGTTTTGCAGAAGAACTGGCAATTGCACTCGAGGAGCATTTTTTAAGCACAGGCAAACCAAGAAATCTAACTCTTATCTATGCCGCTGGGCAAGGAGATGGGAAAGCAAAAGGATTGAATCATCTCGGGCATGAAGGACTATTAAAAAGAATTGTCGGAGGGCATTGGGGAATGGCTCCGAAATTACAAAGGCTTGCCCTTGATAATAAGGTAGAAGCTTACAATCTCCCTCAAGGGGTCATCTCTCACTTGTTCCGTGACATAGCGGCACATAAACCGAGAACCATCACTCATGTTGGGCTAGGGACTTTTGTAGACCCGAGGGATAGCGGGGGTAAACTCAATCCGCTCACTAAAGAAGACATCGTAGAGATTGTTACATTCGATGGGAAAGAATACATGGCATACAAGACAATGCCAATCAATATTGCCCTGCTCAGGGGTACCACGGCAGACACAGATGGAAATATCACTATGGAAAGAGAAGCTTTGACACTGGAATGCCTTTCCATAGCCGCGGCTGTGAAAAATTCAAATGGTCATGTCATCGTCCAGGTAGAAAAAGTCGTGGAAAAAGGTACTCTAAATCCAAGGGATGTCCAGATACCCGGTATACTCGTCGACTGTGTCGTCGTCGCCAGACCCGAAAATCACTGCCAGACCTTTGCAGTCCAGTACAACCCTGCTTTTAGCGGCGAGAAGAGGGTGCCGGTTGAGACAATCGAACCTATGAAATTAGATGAAAAGAAAATTATTTCCCGAAGAGCGGCTTTTGAGCTCAAACCTGGTATGATTGTCAATCTGGGAATCGGAACGCCTGAAAGCGTCGCCATTGTTGCTAATGAAGAGGGAATCTTCAATTGTCTTACACTTACCACCGAAGCCGGTGCTATTGGCGGTATACCGGCCGGTGGTCTTAGCTTCGGTGCTTCGACGAATATGGATGCACTAGTCGACCAGCCATACCAATTCGACTTTTACGATGGCGGGGGACTGGATCTGGCTTGTCTGGGTCTAGCACAGGTGGATAAAGAAGGTAACTTAAACGTCAGTAAATTCGGTACCCGGCTCGCCGGTGCAGGTGGCTTCATCAATATCAGCCAGAATGCAAAGGAAATTGTTTTTGTGGGAACGTTTACTGCGGGTGAATTGAAGATATCCATAGAAAATGGAAAACTCAAGATAGAAAAGGAAGGGCCATTTAGAAAATTCGTAGAGAAGGTAGAACATATTACATTCAGCGGCAAAACAGCCGTTATGAATAATCAACCGGTTCTTTACGTAACCGAGCGATGTGTCTTTAAACTGACCAGACAAGGAGTCGAATTAACAGAAATCGCACCGGGTATAGACATAGAAAAGAATATTCTGGCTCTTATGGATTTCAAGCCGATTATCAAAAACAAGCCGAAGTTAATGGATCCGAGAATTTTCGGGGAAGGTCCGATGGGCATTAAGAATAATCTTGTGAATCATTGATATTCATACTATCCGGTAGTTGCCATGCTCTCAGGAACCGATACAGTAAGGCCACACACTATACATCGCATCCGATTGGCTTTATAATAGCGGATAGTATGCACAGCCATAGCATACTATGGAGAGACGCGGACAAACGAATATGCCGGAATCGAAATCCACACCCGAAAGGCACTTCTTTAAACCCGGAGATAGGATATTTCGTGTTCCCCGAGTTACCTCGTGGCAAATTCTGCCAACCGCAATTCATCATCCAAGACCACGCGGTATTTCCACCTCCATACTTATTTGGGGATTTGCCGCAATAATAGTGATCGGGGCATTTCTCCTCTTGTTACCCATCTCCACCGAATCAGGACACACAGCTCATCCTGTAAATGCCCTTTTTACTGCCACATCGGCAAGTTGTGTCACCGGTCTGGCAGTAGTTGACACAGCAGATTATTGGAGCCCGTTCGGCGAGGTTATAATCCTTATATTGATGCAGGTCGGCGGATTCGGATTTATGACCATGGCCACCTTGTTTCTTGTCGCCATGGGACGGAAAATAGGTCTGCGTGAGAGATTTCTGATAAGAGAATCTATGGGGGTAGCCAAGCTCGGCGGAGTCGTAAGAATCGTCAAACAAATAGCTATCTTTAGCATCATTGTAGAAATACTCGGTGCCGCATTGATATATCTCAGCATCTCCACACACTATACGCCGGGAATGGCCGTCTGGAAATCGATTTTCCAATCCGTATCAGCTTTCAATAACGCCGGACTCGACCTTTTTGGCCATTTCCAGAGCATGACCGGTTATCAGGGAAACACCCTTCTAATACTGACTACCGCAGGGCTCATTATTCTCGGTGGTATCAGCTACATGGTAATTGCCGATATTGCCAGAGTTAGAAGATTCGCTCGTCTGTCATTGGACAGCAAGTTAGTCATCACGACTACACTTATTCTCCTTACAGCAGGCACTATTGTCATTCTATTAACAGAGATGAACAATCCGGCGACACTCGGACCAATCCCTTTATCACAAAAGATATTGAATGCTTTCTTCCATGCAGTAACTCCCCGTACAGCGGGATTTGCCACTCTTAATATCGGCAATTTTGCCGTTTATTCATTGTTCTTCACAATGTTCCTGATGTTCATCGGTGGAGCTTCAGGTTCTACCGCCGGCGGTATCAAAGTCAACACCTTCGGCATGCTTGTCGCTACCTTAATCAGCACTATTAGAGGCAGGGAAAAAGCCGGTGCATTCGGAAGAGAATTCACCACACAACAGATATACAGAGCTCTGACACTGGTAATGTTATCGATTGGGCTGATATCAATCATCGTTTTCGTTCTGACTATCACAGAAAAATTTTCCTTCCTCCAGTTACTTTTCGAAACCATCTCTGCCTTTGGGACCGTTGGTTTATCGACAGGTATTACCCCCGGTTTATCCATTATCGGAAAGTTACTCATCACGCTGATGATGTTCATCGGACGGGTTGGACCGCTAGCGCTGGTATTATCACTGGCACAACACCAGCAGGCTACTGAATTCAATTACCCGCAAGAAACCATAAGAATTGGTTAGGAGGTACCTATGAAAAAGCAAATTATCGTTATCGGTCTGGGTCGATTCGGCCGTAGTATCGCCAGAACTTTGCATGGCATCGGACACGATGTTCTAGCAATCGATACCGACGAAAAAACCGTTCAGGGTATGGCAGCGGAAATTACCCATTCGATTCAAGCAGATGGTACTAACGAGAACTTGCTCAGAGAGTTGGGTATCGGAAACTTCGATATTGCCATCGTAGCTATCGGCTCTTCTGTGGAAAGTAGCGTCCTCTCTACAATTCTCCTCAAAAAATTGGGGGTGCCGCAGGTAATTGCCCGAGCCGATAATACCTTACACGGGAGTATTCTTGAGAAGATAGGTGCCGATAGAGTAGTTTATCCCGAGCAGGAAATGGGAGAGCGCGTAGCTCATGTCGTGACGCTGTCGGATGTTTCATATTATATGCCATTGGTGCATGGTTATGGAGTTGCGCGGTTGGAAGCGCCGCCATATCTAATCGGAGGGAGACTGGCTGAACTTGGTTTTGGACCGAAAGGCAAATGGGAAGTGGCAGTTTTGCTAATTCAGCGTGAGAAAGAGATTATCGTTACTCCCAGCCAGCAAGAAACGATAAAGGATGGAGATACCCTTATCGTTGCCGGCAATAATGACCGTCTGGAAAAATTACTGGGGGAAGCCAAAAAAGGCAAATCACAATAGACGACTCAAGAAAGCATAACCATGGAATTTGCTTGCGTTCCTAACCTCTAATTACACAACTCTTTCGACTTCGCTCAGGGCCAGCGACCCACCAGTTACATGCTTAATCCTTTCCCCTTGAAGGAAAGGATTAAGCATGTCCTGAGCTTGCCGAAAGGGTGAGGGGTTTCACCCTCATCACATTCTTCTCCCCTCAAGGGAGAAGAGATATTGTACGGGATCTACTAAACTCATTCAACAATTTGACACTCACCCAGACTTGTGATAATCTATTTTCTATCTTTGTTGTGGGGAAGAGACGATGTCAGTAGCGGTATACAGATTAGAGAACTTCAAATTCATCTTTACCACGCGCACTCGGTGCGCTTGTGGATGGTGACATACTTACTCAACCTGTATTACTGATATCACAGTGAAATGTATTTCAAAGGCACCTCCCAAGTGGGGGTGCTCATTTTTTACAGGTAAACAACATAGAAAATGAAAACGCAAACAAATGCCGAGACAATTGAGACAATGAAAAAGAAGGGGATAGATACTATCCCCAAGCTCATCCGTCACAATTTTGATAAGTGGGCAGATGAAACGGCAATGTGTATGAAGACGTTCGGTATCTGGCAAAAATATTCGTGGCGTAAATATTATGAAACCATCGAGTATTTTTCACTCGGTCTAATAAGTCTCGGACTGGAGCGTGGTGATGTTGTCTGTATCATCGGCGATAACGAACCGGAGTGGTTCTGGGGTGAGTTTGCCGTACAGGCAACGGGAGGCATTACCACAGGTATCTTTGTCGACTCTATCCCCTCCGAAGTTAAATATATCGCCAGCCACTCAGGCGCAAAGTTCGCCATCGTCAACGACCAAGAACAAACCGACAAATTCCTCGAAATCAGGAGTGAATTGCCTGTTCTGAAAAAGATCATCTACTGGGACCCCAAAGGCTTAAAGAACTACGATGACCCGCTACTGATTAGCTTCAATGAAGTACTGAAACTGGGTAGAGAATACAAAAAATCCAATCCGGATCTTTTCGAGCAAAACATCAATAGAGGGCATGGAGACGATATCGCTTTCATTTATTACACTTCGGGCACTACCGGCTTGCCCAAGGGTGTCAGAATGTCCCACAAAGCCCTTATCAGTACCGCTGAAGGATTTATCGCCCGCTACCCCATCGACATAGATGATAACCTTATTTCAAACTTCCCCGCTGCATGGGTAGGTGACAGCTATTTTGCGACTATCCCGCATCTGTTAACCGGCGCTATTTTGAATTTTCCTGAAGAGCCGGAAACCATCGCCGAAGATACTAGGGAAATCGGACCTAATTTCGTTATCTACGGACCTCGTCAATGGGAAAGTCTGGTCAGCGAAATTCAGGTCAAGATGATAGACGCTCACCCCCTCAAAAGATTTTGCTACAATCTGTTCCTCCCCGTAGGACATAAGTTTGCCGATTATAAATTCCAGAACAAGAAGCCCAACATATGGTGGCGACTTCTTTATATTCCTGCTTATTACCTGCTTTTCCGCCCGTTGAAGGATAAACTCGGATTGAGCAATGTTAGATTTGCCGTCACGGGTAGTTCCGTACTGAGTCTGGATACCTTCCGGCTGATTCATGCCATTGGTATCGAACTAAGACAGAATTATGCCAGCACCGAAGCAGGATTAATCTCTTCTCACGGTGAAGGTGAAATTGCTTTTGAGAGTGTCGGCAGACCGGCTGTGAATACTGAAGTCAGAATCACCAATGAGGGCGAATTACTGGTCAGAAGTGGCTCCATGTTCAGCGGCTACCATAATAACCCGCAGAAAACAGCGGAGGTATTGATTGACGGCTGGTGTCATACTGGCGATGCAGTGAACATCAACGAGAAAGGTCACCTGATTTTCATGGACCGTATAGACCACATGGGCGAATTACGGTCGGGCATTAAGTACGCTCCTCAATACATCGAAGGCAGACTCAGATTCAGCCCTTACATCAAAGACGCTATGGTAATCGGTGGGAAAGACCGGGATTATGTTGCCGCAATAGTCAATATCGATTTCACGATGGTGGGGAAATGGGCGGAAAAACATCATATCCCTTACACCACTTTCGTCGACCTGTCTCAGAAAGATGAAATCGCCGACCTCATTCAGAAAGACCTGCGGCGTGTCAATAGCTATCTACCGGAGTCATCCAGAACCAGAAAATTCGTGCTGATGCACAAGGAATTTGACGCCGATGAGGCGGAATTGACCCGCACCAGAAAACTGCGCAGGGAATTTATGGAAGCACGTTACACCGACCTGATAAGCGCTATCTACCAGAATAAAGATGATATACAGATAACGGCTCCGGTGACTTATCGCGACGGGCGCAAGGGCAATGTAACCACCAGCATTAAAATAAGAACGGTAACAGAAGGATAACAAAGTATGGCACAATTATTACAATTCACCATTACAGGATTAGCCATTGGTATGATATATTCCTTGATTGCCCTCGGATTCGTCGTCGTCTGGAAATCCAGTGGCGTAGCGAACCTATCACTGGGACAACTGGTGCTCCTACTGTCATGGTTCACCTATAGCATGCTAGCACAAGCTGGCTTGCCGTTTTATTTCGGTCTGCCGCTGGTTATTGTCTTCGCCCTATTACTGGGATGGATTATCGAAAGAATTATCCTACGTCCGCTAATTGCCCAACCAATCCTATCGTTAATCACTGTGACGCTGGGGCTGGCATACTTTATCGAAGGAATAGTAGTGATTATCTGGCCCCAGAGTCAAGCATCTTTACCCCGCCTCTTTCCTATGGAAACCGTGCATATCGGCAGTGCCGTAGTCACCCAGGAATATCTCTGGGCGGCGTTAATTTCAGTGGTATTGTTCATCCTGCTCTCCCTTTACTTCCGCTACAATAGAATGGGTATAGCGATGAGAGCCACCGCCGACGACCAGAAAGCAGTTCAAGCTTGCGGCATCCCAGTTACAAAAATCTTTTCACGTTCCTGGATGTTTGCCTGTGTGCTTGCCGCAGTCGGTGGCATTCTTATGTCAAGTATCGGAGGAATAAGACAGGGATTGACTGAAACAGGACTTCTAGCCTTTTCAGTAGTCATACTCGGTGGGCTTGACTCATTTGCCGGGGCGATGATTGCCGGTCCCATCATCGGACTTGTAGAAACGGTTGGGAGCGGATACCTAGCTAATTTTATTAAATGGCCAGAAATCAGAACTGTTATTCCTTTCATAATTATCATCATCGTAATGTGCGTCAAACCCTACGGATTATTCGGGGAAAATCGTATAGAGAGGATTTGAGATGGATTTACCTTCCGGGACAAGGAATTATAACTATGCGGAAGATATGGCAATCTTTCGCACCAAGACCCACTGGTTTTTACTCTTTGCGCTCTTAGTAATTTTATTCACTGCGCCTCTCTGGTTCGGGAATTACTGGCTCAGCATCGCTAATCTGATTGGCATCACTATCATTGCCGTCACCGGGTTGAATATACTGACCGGATACTGCGGACAGCTTTCCATAGGACATGCCGGGTTCATGGCAGTCGGCGCCTATACTTCTGTTATACTAACCACCAGATTCAACCTGCCGTTCCTCGTAGGACTAATTTGCGCCGGCGTTATGGCAGGCATCATCGGAATGATTTTCGGAATACCATCTTTGCGCGTCAAAGGCTTTTATCTGGCGATTTCAACCATTGCCGCCCAAGCTATAATTATCTGGGTAATCAGAGGCTGGACATCCGTAACAGGTGGTTACACCGGACTGGAAGCTAGTCCAGCCTCAATCGGAAACTTGATTTTAAAGAGTCAGACAAGCGAGTTTTTCCTGATTCTTATTATTACCATCATCGCTATTTTTGCTGCCAAGAATCTCGTCCGGACGAGAGTCGGAAGAGCATTCGTCGCTATCAGAGACAACGACCTTGCCGCTGAAGTGATGGGTATTAATCTCTTCCGCTACAAACTCACGGCCTTTTTCATCGGCTGTTTTTTCGCCGGCATTGCCGGTGCATTATTGGCACACATCAGTCGTTTGGCTAGCCCTGAATATTTCAGTTTTACGAACTCCGTACTCTATATCGGGATGATAATCATCGGCGGACTGGGAACTACCATCGGGCCGATATTCGGTGTGATATTTTTCCAACTTCTCAATGTTCTGGTTACGAAATTGTCACCGGCTTTACAGTCGGCTTTTCCCCACCTACCAGGCGGTTTTACTTCCGGTATAGCCCCGATGTTATTCGGGCTGGCAATCATCCTGTTCCTGATATTCGAACCGAGAGGAATAGCTCACCGCTGGCAATTATTTAAATCAGCTTACAGATTCTGGCCTTTCTCATACTAAGGTATACGGAAAGAGGTGATGAGTTTTATGTATAAATGACCAAGTGTCACATCAAAATATTATCAAATATAAATTCATTTTTGAAGGAGGAACATGAAGACCAAGAGATTCTCACCAGTGATGGCGATCGTTCTAGCCATAATTCTGTTAGTTACACCACTGCTGACATCATGCGGACCTAAAGTCGCTGACACGACCAAAGTGCTCAAAATCGGGATGATGACGCCGTCTACCGGACCTGTACCGGAGAAAGGTATTCCCGGACAGCACGGTATTCAGGATGCAATGGAATACATCAACAACGAACTCGGCGGCGCTGGCGGTTATAAAATTCAAGTTTCATGGCGAGACAGCGCTTACGATCCCGCAAAGGTGGCCACAATTATCCAAGACTTTATAAACGAAGGCGACATTCTTTTCACCACGCACTCATCATCCGAAATGAAAATGGCTCAGGGGACGGCCAATGAGGCTGGATTCCCCGGTCTCGCTACCTTTATCTCCACAATGAACCTACATCCAGCAAAACACATCTACGGACCGACGCCGGATTACGGCGATGACTTTGTAGCACTTATCAAGTATTACATGGATAACATCTGGACAGGTACGGGCAAACCCAAAGTGGCACTGCACCTACTTTCAGGCTCAGTCGGGGCAGGTACTCTGGACGGTGCTAATGCAATGGCAGAAGAACTTGGTGTCGAAATCGTGGCTACCGAGTACCATGCAATCAACACTACTTCCGAAATCGAAAGCCTGACCAGAATTAAAGCAAAGAGCCCCGATGTCTTGATAATCTCCGGTGTCCCGGCATCGACAGCAATCATCATAGAGAATGCCAAAACACTGGGAATGTATCCTGGCACGACAATAATGTGTGCTTCAGCCAGTTTTACCAAGTCATTAGTTGACACAGTCACGGCTCAGTCTGGAGCCGATGCAATCGAAGGCGTATACGGTGTGTTCCACACTGTTAGCTGGGAAGATGATGTTCCCGGTATAGCTAAAGCAAAAGAATACTGCATGAAAAACCACCCATCAGATTATGGGAACATGGACTATCTATCCACATGGGCAACCTGCTTGACCATTAGAGAAATCCTTGAAACAGCCGTAAAGAATGTCGGCTATGACGTTCTCTCTAAGGGCAACGCAGCAGCATGGAAGGCAGTCGAAGAGCAAGGTATCCAGAAACTCAAGGGATACAAAGTAGAAGGACTGCAGGGCGGTACCATCACCTATACGGCTGGCGATAACCGTCTCGACAAATATCTGCGGATGTACAAAGTCAGCGGTGGCAAGATTACCCCTCTTGGTAAATGGGAAGAAGCCCCACTCATCAAATACACGCAATACGGCGACAAATAGGTTTCCAAAGCTTTCCCCCTTCCCTGTGAAGGGGGAAAGCTTGAAGTTATCGATTAGAGGTACTGAATATGCTCAAACTGAATAACATTGAGGTTGCCTACCTCAATGTCATACGAGTACTTCACGGAGTCTCTCTGAAAGTAGATGACGGCTCTATTGTAGCCCTACTCGGCGCTAATGGTGCAGGTAAAAGCACGACATTGAAAGCTGTCTCCGGTTTACTGAAGATTGAAGAGGGAGAAGTTACCGACGGCAGTATCGAGTGGGATGGCAAACGGATTGATAGAGAAAACGCTGAGAAGATTGGTAAATTACGCATCATCCAAGCATTGGAAGGCAGGCATGTCTTCGGACACCTCAATACTGAAGAAAACTTGCTCGTCGGTGCCTTTAATCGTAAGGATAAAAAGAATATTAAGCAAGATATCGAGATGGTTTACGGGTATTTCCCACGTCTCAAAGACCTCCGCCATAATAGGGCTGGTTATCTTTCTGGGGGTGAACAACAGATGTTAGTCATCGGGCGGGCAATGATGGCAAAACCGAAGCTGATGATGCTGGACGAACCGTCACTGGGACTAGCTCCACTGCTGGTAGAGGAAATTTACAACATTATCAAACGCTTCAATACCGAATCTAAAACCTCAGTGCTTCTAGTAGAGCAAAACGTCAGAGTTGCCCTGAGTATCGCCCACTATGGCTATGTGATGGAAAATGGTAGAATTGTGTTGGACGGGACGGCAGAATTCCTCAAAAACAACGAGGATGTCAAAGAGTTCTATATGGGCTTATCGACCGTCGGCACAAAAAAAAGCTACCGTGAGGTAAAGCATTATAAGAGGCGCAAGAGATGGCTTTAAAAGCAGTTAGAAAAGATGTTTACTTCGACGATATAGAAACCAGACCTGTTAATTCAAGACGCCTGTATCAGGAAGGAAAACTGTGCCATGCAATTAAACACGCCTATAAACATGCCCCTTCTGCCAGAGAGATTTTGGACAAAGCAAGAGTCAAACCCTCACACATCTGCAGCATAAAGAATCTGGAAAAGTTACCCATCACCAGGAAAACCGACCTCATTGAATTGCAAAAATCGAAACCGCCATACGGTGGTTTTCTAACAATAAAGCCGGAAAAAGTCGAGCGTGTCTTTATCTCTCCCGGACCAATTTATGAACCACTCCATTCGTCAAAAATCAAATGGTTTGCGCAAGCGTTCTGGGCAGCAGGGTTCAGAAGAGGAGACATCGTTCTGAATACCTTTACCTACCATCTTTCCCCTGCTGGAATGCTGTTTCATGAAGCATTGAAACAATGCGGGGCAACGGTTGTAGTAACAGGCACTGGCAACACTGAAATTCAACTGCAAACAATGCGCGACTTGAAAGTGAATGGATTTGTCGGAACACCTTCTTTCCTGATGGCCTTAATTAAAAAGGCAGAGGAAATGGGCTTGAATTTCCGTAACGATTTCGCTCTGGAACGTGCCTGGTTTACCGGCGAGATGCTATCACCATCGCTACGAAAGACTCTAGAAGAAGATTATGGCATCGATACGAGACAAACTTACGGCGTAACTGAACCAGGCGGTGCTATTGCCTATGAATGCGCACAGAAATCCGGCTTACACCTGATGGATGATTATGTGCTGGAGATTGTCGACCCTGTTACGAGCAAACAATTGAAACCCGGTGAAGTCGGAGAAATTGTGGTTACGCCGATTAATAATAAAGCATGGGGTTTAATCCGCTTCGGCACCGGCGACCTATCATCATATACCACGGAAAAATGTTCCTGCGGACGCACTTCTTACCGCCTGACCGGAATTTTGGGTAGAACCGGGGATACCGTGAAAGTAAGAGGCATGTTTGTAGTCGCCCGACAAGTTGATGAAGCAATAATGAATCTCGATACTATTTCCCGCTATCAACTGATAGTCAACCGCATCGAACAGAGAGACGAACTCACTCTGAAAGCTGAGCTGAAAGAAGCGACGATTGACCAATCGAAGCTGGCGAACGACTTGAATGAGAAATTCCAGAGTGTTTGCCGTGTCAAAATTGATAAAATTGAGTTTCTGAAATCTGGCACCCTGCCGGAGAAATACCAGAAAATCCTCGACGAGCGGGAGTGGGAATAAAACAATCGTAAAACAGAGATAAGGATGATATATAAAGACTTATCCCTTTAACTTTCCTTCCCACTTTTTGCGGAACATGGCTACTTTGGGGGCAATTATAGCCTGACAATATGCCTGCTCGGGATGATTCTCAAAATAATCACGGTGGTATTCTTCGGCATTATAAAACTTCGTATACGGTCTGACTTCAGTAACAACATGCGCATCCCAGATATGAGCTTCATCGATTTCTTTAATAACCTGTTCGGCGATAATTCTCTGTGCCTCGTTATGGTAAAAAATCGCTGAGCGGTATTGTGTCCCGACATCTTTCCCCTGCCTATTTAATGTAGTTGGGTCATGAACGGTAAAGAAAATCTCCAGAAGTTCACGGTAGGAAATCACACCGGGAAAGAACGTTATATCAATGGCTTCCGCATGTCCGGTTTTATCGCTGCAAACCTCTTCGTAAGTGGGATTTACCTTTGTACCGCCAGTGTACCCGGACAATACTCTCTGCACACCCTTCACCTCTTTGAAAACTGCTTCCAGGCACCAGAAACAACCGCCGGCAATAGTAGCCACTTCTTCTCTACTCACTTTAATCTCCTATTCCTTGATGAATTTCAGAGACACTGCATTTATGCAATAACGTTTGTATGTGGTAGGTGGTCCGTCATCGAAAACATGCCCCAAATGAGCATCGCATCGTGCACATAATACCTCTGTGCGACGCATCCCAAAGGTATTATCAGCTTGCAGGCAAATATTCAAATCTGAAATAGGTTCGTAGTAACTGGGCCAGCCTGTACCAGAGTGAAATTTTACCTTGTTAGCGAATAAATCCGTCCCACAGCGGATACACTGAAATATGCCTGGTTCTTTAACCTCATCAAAAGTGCAGACGAATGGCGTCTCAGTACCCTTTTCTGTAGTGACCTCATATTGTTCAGGTGTGAGTAGCTTTTTCCATTCTGTTTTAGTCTTATCAATTCTTTCTACGGAAATAACCTTGTTTTGCTTATAATCAAAAATCTGGATGATTTTCATCTCGAACCTCCAGAAATAATTTAGAAAGTTATTCTAACTAAGAAACGGGGAGTAAAGAATTCAGAAGGAGGGTTATTTTTCTTTACCGAGATAAGCGGAGATAACTTGCGGATTGTTCTTGATTTCTTCCGGAGTACCTTCGGCAATTTTCTTACCGAAATCCAACACAACAATACGGTCGGCAATATCCATAACAACGCCCATATCGTGCTCAATGAGAACAATGCAGTTGACGCCATCCCTCAATACCGGTGTACGCGGATAAGTATCGCCTTGCCCTTCGAAGATATCGATAATGAAGCGGGCAATGTCTTCTTTTTCCTCGAGATTCATACCTGCCATCGGTTCGTCCAGAAGGAGAACTTCCGGTTCCAGCGCCAGCGCCCTACCGAGTTCCACTCGCTTACGCATGCCGTAAGGTAAAACCCCAACAATATTTTTTCTGATTGGTTCCATCTCCAGAAAATCGATGATGTCTTCTACAGTGCGACGATGGTCGATCTCTTCGCCGTGAGCGGGCCCGAAATAGAGAGCGCCAGTCAAAAAATTCTGACTCATCAGAATATGGCGGGCAGCCATTAGATTATCCAGCGCACTCAAGCCGGAATAAAGTTCGATGTTCTGGAAAGTTCGTGCCAATCCGAGTTGCGCTGCTTTATCAGGACGGATACGGGTAATTTTCTTACCCTCGAAGTAAATCTGTCCT
>CAIWXV010000052.1 GCA_903916765.1 uncultured Dehalococcoidia bacterium
CCAAGTTTTGGAAAATCCGCAGAGAGTTGTAGTTTGGTTGTTGCATACTGCACAAATCGTCAGAATGAGACTGCCGAAAAAAGCCTGTTAAAACAATAATTTGGTATTCCGGCAATGCCGGGTTTTTAGAAATCCATCTTATTCACTTTTTAACCGCTTTGTCAGGTCATATTTGCCTCATTTTTCAAGGTAATCTTACCCTTTTTAACCGGCTACTGGCGACTCGAAGTAATAACTGTTCGGCTTTCCCCATAATAGTTTCGCCATTCGCTTGATATTGCAGGCTATGGTGGCTAATAGGGTATGTATATCCGCCCTGTTTAACCCGCGGTAACGGCATCTTCTCAATCCGCAATACCTGGTAAGATCGGCGACCTTCTGCTCGATTTTATAGCGATTCCGGTAAGCTTGTTTCCCTTCCTCAGTCCCTAGTCTTTGTCTCGCCTGTCGATAGTATGGCTCGTAATAGCTGATGTAAACTCTTCTTCCCTTTTTATTCTTTACGCACTTAGATTTTAGCGGACAGACATTGCATAAACTCGGCTTGAACTGGAAGGCATAGCCCGGTTTGTTTAGCTGGTAATGATAGAGGATTTCGCGGTAACAGTTGGTTGATATGTGTCCGGCAGGGCACATAAGTTTGATGTTTTCATGGTCATACAGGAAGTCATCTACGGTAAAATAACAGGCCCCATTCCGAGTGTTTGCCTGCTTTGATATACCGATATTCGCAATAGTCTTGTTGCTGTTCAGTAATTCCAGATTCTCTCCCCAGTCATAAGCTTTATCGCCCGTAAGCTCCTTCGGTTTAATGGCATGGACTTCTTCCTGCTCCTGAAGCAGCGGTTTGAGCTGGCTTCCATCCGTTGCGTTAGCCGGGGTTGTTTTTACCCCGGTAATGATACCCGACTCTTCGTCCATGACGATATGGGCCTTGTAACCCGGCCAGACAGTGCTTGTTTTCTTCCCCATCCTGGCATCCGGGTCCACCGGGCTGAGAAGTTTATCTTTAGCTTTCTTTCCCCTATCGGCAACGGCTTTTTCCAGTAATTCCAGGTCTTTCCGGAGTTCCTCAGTCAGACTTATCTTCTTAGCTCTAAGCTCATCAGTGACACTATCAAGTAATTCACCGGCGGCTTCAATCTCTTGCTGAAGTCCCTCTTCTGTAGAACTAAAATTTACATTCTTGGCATTTTGGAGTCCCAGTTTCTCTGCGATCTTTGTATTCTGTTTCACGACAGTCTTCAGCACATTCTCCCGGCACTTCCTTACCAGTCCGGTAATGCTACTCAAGGTAATATTTGCCCTAATAGGAGTTGAATCGATTATCTGCCGGTTCCCCTTTACCAAACCCTTATCGATACATTGCCCGACGATTTGTTCCAGGACGGATCGAAATTTCTCTTCACCTAATCTTTGAGCTCGGAAATAGGAAACGGTGGTATAATCGGGCACCTCGGCATCGACTGCCACGCCTAGGAAGTATTTGTAAGCCAGGTTTAGCCGGGCATTTTCTACTACCTGTCTATCGGAATCACCATAAATGTATTGCAATAGGCATAACCGGAGCATGAACTCCGGGTCTTCCGCCGGCCTGCCGATATCCGGATTGTACCTGTCCTGGAGTATTTGCCCGATAAAAGAAAAATCGACCACATGGTTGATCTTGCGAAGCAGATGGTCGGCCGGCACAATGCGGTCATACAGATAACTACCGTAGAATGACTCTTGAGGTGATTTTGGCTTGAGCATGAGTGCCTCCTACTGATTTATTATTCCTGTTTTATCAGTATTTAGCCTTGAATTACCTATTCATGTTTAATAAATTTCTATCTTTTGAAGCGGATGGTAAGGGGACTTTTTC
>CAIWXV010000053.1 GCA_903916765.1 uncultured Dehalococcoidia bacterium
CCGGGATGGTAAAAGAGACGCTCGGTCCTATGGCGAAAGAAATATTTTAGAAGTCTTTTGGAGGATAGAAATGGAAAATCAAGAAATTAAGAAAGAGGTTAGAGCGGTCTATGGCAATATCGCTAGACAAAGCTCATCTTGTTGCGGGTCAAAGAGTTTACCGGAGCGAAGTTGTTGCGGTCCAGATGCCAAGAGCCAGTCGATTGGTTACAGTCCAGAAGACTTGAAATCTGTTCCCGATGGTGCGAATCTGGGTCTGGGATGTGGTAATCCGGTGGCATTAGCTTCTCTGAAAGAGGGCGAAACAGTCCTCGACCTTGGTTCAGGTGCGGGATTCGATTGTTTTCTGGCGGCTAACATAGTAGGGGATACCGGCCAAGTTATCGGTGTAGATATGACCCAGGAGATGGTTGACCGTGCCAGGGAAAACGCGCAGAAAAACGATTACAAAAATGTGGAGTTCCGTCTCGGTGAGATTGAAAATCTGCCGGTAGACGATAATTCCATCGATGTTATTATTTCAAATTGCGTGATTAATCTTTCGACGGATAAGCCGAAGGTATTTCAGGAAGCTTACCGTGTTCTTAAGCCGGGCGGCAGACTGATGGTTTCCGATATGGTATTGCTGAAGAAGCTCCCCAAATATATCAAGGATTCGGTGGAAGCTTATGTCGGTTGTATCGCCGGTGCAGAGATGAAAGACGATTACCTGAAAATGATTGAAGAAGCTGGTTTCAACGGTGTCGGGGCAGTCAATGAAGAGAAACTGAAAGAAGCCAAAAAACTCGGACACCCGATTTTCAGCATCAAGGTGCAAGCAATAAAACCTTGATCTTCACTTCTATTCGGGTCAGGCGTTTCTGAAACTGCGGATAATTTCGTTCAGATTCGGTCGTTTTCCATACATCAATAAGTAAGTTCGGAAGAGCTTGACCGCCAGCACGAAAAATCCGACGATAGATAGCATCAATATTAAGATGCTGACTGCCAGTTCCCATACCGGAATTTCGGAGAACCCGAGCCTCATTATCACGGTAATCGGTGCTGTGATGGGGATAAAGGTGATCACCTTAACCAGTGCGCTCTCAGGGTGTTCCATAATAAGAGCCATAAAATAGATAGGAATGACCACCGGAATCGTGAACAAGGCGGACATCTGTTGCCCTTCACGGGCGGTGGGGCTGATTGAGCCGACCCCCGCCATAATGACCGCCATGAATAGATAGCCGAGAATGAAGTAGATTACTCCAAAGATTAGAAGCAATGGGGGTACATTCAGTACTCCGATGATATTGCTGAAACTTGCGGAAGCCATTCTCATCAGGAAATTGGCGGAGACAAGCCAGACGATAACCTGTACCAATCCGGCGACGCCAAGCCCGATTATCTTACCTGCCAGTAATTGTCCCGGTGAGACGGAAGATAACAGGATTTCCATCACGCGGTTTTCCTTTTCTTCTCCGAGTCCTTGCAACAAGTAACCGGATGCTGTGAAGATAGCTATCATCAATAGAATACTGAAAATGTAGGGGATGATGATTGCTGCAAACCCACCCTGTTGCGGGGCTATTTCACCGGTACCGGTTAAGGTGATACTGGCGATATTCATCGGGGATTTGGCACGCTCGATAACATCAGCGTTGTTCCCCTTGAGCAAGTTGCTAAGCAGGAAGTCTCTGATTATCGTCTGCGTCGTTCCCTTGGGTTCCACCTCGTTTTTAAGGCTGTATCTCTGTATCAAACCGGTCGAGATGTAATCAGACGGAATAATAAAATATTCTATGATGTCCTTATCTATCAGGGCATTTTTAGCGTCCTCTTCCGTACTAAACGAAACGAGGGATAGATTCCCTTGCGAGATGCTTTCGTTAAAGATACCGACTTCATCGATATAGCCGATTTGTTCTATCTCGGTGGAGGGTTTTACCATATTGGGGATTGTCTGAGCCGTCAGCAATCCTAAAAGAGCCAACAGCGGGAAGGCGATGGTCAAGATAATGAATGCCCTTCTCCTTATCGTAATCAAGAGTTCATGTTTGGCTAGCAGTAGAGTTTTATTCATGTCCGTCCCCGACAACTTTTATGAAAATTTCATTAAGAGAAGGGGTGGATAGCTCGAAACGACTGACCGCAACGCCTTTTTTCACCAGATTTCCCAGTAGTATTTGAGGTGTCGTTTTTTCATCGAGCATCAGCTCTACCGTCTTGTTATGCATTCGCTTTTCGATTACTCCCGCGATGTCGCCTAATTCCCCTTCATATTCTACAAAGACCGAATTACTGCGGTATTTGGATTTGATGCTGGTTAAATCGCCGTAGAGTACCATCCGGCCTTTGTTTATCATCAGAATGCGGTCGCTAAGCTCTTCGATATCATTCATCCGGTGAGTGCTCATAATGACAGACTTTCCCTCGCTCCGGAATTCTCTAATAAAATCTTTGAGGAGTTGCGTATTGACTGGGTCCAGCCCGGCAAACGGCTCGTCCAGAATGATTAATTTGGGGTCGTGGATAATAGTGACGATGACCTGAATGATTTGTCCCATACCACGGCTCAATTCTTCGATTTTCTTATTTTTGTGCGGCAACATTTCTGCTCTTTTGAGTAGTTTCTCACCGCGTTCTACGGAGGTTCGTGTGTCCATGCCTTTCAGAGAAGCGAAATAGATAATAGATTCGATAATACTCAGTTTTTTATAAAGGCCTCTTTCCTCCGGGAGGTAGCCAATTTCGTTCTTGCTGGCACCGGTCAATTTCTTACCCATGATTTTAATTTCGCCGGAATCGGGTTTGATGATGTCCATTATCATTCGGATAGTTGTTGTTTTACCGGCGCCGTTAGGACCAATTAAGCCAAAGATTTCCCCCGGGTTGATGTCGAAGGATAAATCGTTGACAACGGCTCTGTTACCGTAAGCTTTGAGAATATGATTAACTTCAACAGAAAACATTTCAGACGTACCTTTATAGTGTTAAAAATCATTATAGCACACAGGATAGTTAGGGCGTGTTCTTGACAAGTTAGATTCGGCCCTATATAATTCAGGTAAAATTCCATGAAATATTATCTGAAAGAATTCGTGAAATGTTACGTATTACGGAACTAGCCAGAAAAACCGGAGCGTCCGTCGATGAAATCCGCTACCTCGAGAGAAAGGGATTTACCGCATCGACCCGGTCCCGTTTGACACAGCGGGAGGTGAGGCACTTTCAGGATGCGGAGGCACGTAAGATACAACTGATTATCAAGTACCGTCGTCAGGGTTTTACCTGGGACGTTGCTTTTCAAAAAGCCCGTCAGGAGTTTGATAAGCCTACTCTCTTCGATCATGGGCAATAACAAAAAGGCAGTGAGATAACAGGAGGTGGTCTATGGCTAAAGTAACACTTCACACAGGCCCGGGTGTATTCGAGGTACTGGCACATGTTTGCCGGAGTCCATCTGAAGCTTTGAAACAATTCGTGGAGAATGCGGCGGATGCCATCGAGCAGGCGGGAACCGAAGAAGGAGAAATCTTGGTCAAACTGACTTACCAGCCGGTGCTCAATGGCTTGGGGGCGCATGCGCTGAGCAATATTGCTGTGCAGGATAATGGTGCGGGTATAACTCCGGAGAAAATGAAGCAAGTCCTCCAACAGATTGGCAACTCCGAGAAGCTTCATATGGCATTAAGAGGTGAGCAGGGTATCGGACTGCTGGCTTTTGCGCTCATTGCCGAGGAATTACATCTTGCCTCCACAGCAAAAGAAGGTGAGCCTTCCAGTTGTCTGGTACTGAAGCGTCAGTGGTTGAAAAAGGGACACGCTGAAATCCTTGAGAAATGCCCTCAGCACGAACATAAGCATCGTGGTACCGTTGCTTATCTGGAAGGTATTCTGCCGGAAATTGCAATCCAACTTTCCAAGGACCGTATCAAGGAATACCTAGGTCAACAATTTGCCAGCGACCTGCGAACAAATATGTATGCGATGTCTATTTCCGACGATCATACCTTCGATCCAATCCACCCCCAACGTTTCCGTGGTGTTAAAGTGATGTCTATCAATATTCATGTACCCAAAGCCGGTTCGGCTTACACGGAGCTTTATGTACTGCCGTGGGAGATGGTAGATGCTTCCATCAACCTTTACGGACGTGGAGGCACACGCATTTGTGCCTTGACTGACTTGCAGGATTTCAAGGTACTGCCATGGCTCGACCAGCGCCTTGAGGGCTACATCCGTTATGACCGGCTGATGCGTACTGCCGATAAGACGGCTGTGGTGCAGGATGAGATCTTCCGCGCTTTTGTGGATAAGTTAAAGGAACTGGAGCCTAAAATCCAGAAATTAATTGAAGAAGTTAGCGCTGAATCTCAGGAGCAGAGATTCAATATCATTCTCGGTCGGGCGGGCAGATTGATTGATAGATTTGTACGGTATCGTGAGAAGGGGCTTCTTGAAACACTTGGTATGGCTTCCGCTGCCACTACTGCTAAGAGTGGTGCTGCGGAGGCAAGACCCAAAGAGTCACCTCCCATACTACAGAAAATGCCGGCGAGAATTGTGTTTCGTCAACCCACCCGTGCTCCGCATATTAAACTGCAAGCACCTGCCGAAGCTAAATCAGACTATCGTAGCTGGTATGACCCTAAGGAGGGTGTGATTTGTATTAACCGCGAGCACTATGAATTTCTGCTTTCACAGAGAGAAGACCGCCGCTGTATGCGCTACCTGTTCTATATCTGGGTGAAAGAGAGTTTGCTTCAGGAATTCGGTACACAGGCGGAGAAAGTCGCCGATGAGATGGTGGGTTTACTGGCAGAAGCAGAGCCTCTCTTAAGATAGTTTACAAACAAGCGCGTTGAATCATAAGTCTCCCTTTCCTGATTCAGGAAAGGGAGACTTATATTAACTGACTGTTTTGACCTTGCTCTCCATTGTAATTTGTTTGTCACGGCGATCGTCGATACTGATAGAGGTCAGTACCCGATTTACTCCCATCGTAAAAGGAATTTCGTGCATTTCCTGTGCCAGTTTCAGCACTTGGGTTAGAGGACCCTGCACAATCGTAGACATCGGAGTTACCTGATAAGTGATGCCTTTCGCCTGTTTTACTAATTTAATGACAGCGGCAACGTATTTACTGAGACTGGCGGATTTTGTCCCCAGAGGAATGATTTTCAATTCTGCGATTACCGATTCTTTCATTGTTACCTCCTTACCGTTAGCTCCCGTATATATTATAGAATGTTAGTATTATAGATGGTAGAATGTGTTATATATTAGCGAGATTTACATTTAGCGGAGAATATTTATGGCTCAACAAGTAAGAACCCGTTTTGCTCCCAGCCCCACTGGTTTTCTGCATGTCGGTAGTATCAGGACAGCTTTATTCGGCTGGCTTTTTGCCCGCCATAATAACGGCGTGTTTATTCTGCGCATTGAGGACACCGATGCCACCCGCAAAGTTGGTGGTGCGGTGGAGGCAATTATTGATGATTTACACTGGCTGGGTCTAAACTGGGATGAAGGTCCGGAGGTCGGCGGAAACTTCGGTCCTTACATTCAGTCGCAAAGATTGGAGAAGTATAAAGAGGCGGCGCATCGTTTAGTAGCTCAAGGTGCGGCTTATAATTGCTACTGCTCTCAAGAAAGGTTGGGGGCTTTACGCGAGGAACAAACCAAGCACCAACTGCCCCCCGGTTATGACCGCCGCTGCCGCCACCTGACAGAAGCGGAGAGGGCGCAGAAGGAAAAAGAAGGAATTACGCCTATTATTCGTCTGAAAACGTCTCTTGAGGGACAAACGGTTGTCCACGATATTATCTGGGGCGATGTTGTTTTTAAAAATAGCACTGTCGAAGATTTGGTACTGCTGAAATCGGACGGTTATCCAACTTATCACCTTGCCAATGTAGTCGACGACCATGAAATGCAGATTACACATGTGATTCGTGCTGAGGAATGGATGTCCAGCACGCCCTGTCATATTATGCTTTACAATGCATTGGGATATGAGATACCAGCGTTTGGTCATTTGCCTATGTTGCTGGGGAAAGACCGCTCCAAGTTGGGGAAGAGGCATGGTTCTACATCCATCCGTCAGTTCAGAGAAGATGGTTATCTCCCGGAAGCGATGATTAATTTTCTTGCTTTGCTTGGTTGGTCGCTGGATGATAAGACGGAAATAATGACCGTGGAAGATCTGGTAAAGAATTTCACGCTGGAGCGTGTTAGTAAAACAGCTGCCATCTTCGACCATGAGAAACTCCATTGGATGAACGGCGTTTATGTTCGTGGGCTTAGTGTTGACGACTTGACAGCCAGGGTATTCCCCTTCATGGAAAAGGATTTACCGCCTGAAGTCAAACGCCCTTTAGATATTAACTACGTACGGCAAATCGTGCCTCTTATACGGGAGAGAATAAGTACTCTGAAAGATGCTGCTACCTATGCGGCCTTCTTTTTACTAGATGAGCTGGAATATGATTCTGTGATGTTTACAGGCAAGAATATGACTACAGAAACCGCGTTAATGGCTTTAAAAGCCTCGGAAGAAAAACTATCCTCATTGGAAAACTTTAGCCGGGATTTATTGGAAGATACTCTCCGCCATCTCGCCGATGATCTGGGGATAAAAACTGGGCAGCTTTTTAATTCGCTGCGGGTAGCTACTACCGCTCGTGAGG
>CAIWXV010000054.1 GCA_903916765.1 uncultured Dehalococcoidia bacterium
AGAGCATTTCCTTTGCAAGGAAGGGGTAAGGGGTTCGAATCCCCTCAGCTCCAGTTTGTTATTATTTAGTAATACTATACGAGTAAAATTTGGACTACTAAATAAGGAGTGTAAAAGACGGTATGATTGAGAAATCGGACACGACCAAAGTCTTCGGCATGAAGGCTGAGGTAGGAAGATGGTTATTTGTCGTTTTTGGTTTACTGATTCAGTTATGTCTGGGTGCAGTCTATGCGTGGGGGACTTTTAAGAAGCCGATTATGACTCACTTTACTCTCAATGCAACTGAGGGTGCTCTCCCTTTCATAATCTTTTTGGCATTTTTTGCAGTTCTAATGCCCTTCGGTGGCCGTTGGATTCAGAAGTACGGGCCTCGCAGAATGGGGATTATCGGTGGTATCCTGGTCGGTATCGGCTGGATTCTTGCCGGTTTTGCCACAAATCTGGTGACACTATGTCTTACCTACGGAGTAATTGCCGGCGCTGGTGTGGGGCTGGCGTATGGTGCTCCCATTCAGGCAGCTACCCGATGGTTCCCCGATAAAAAGGGATTAGCAGTCGGTTTGACGGTAGGTGGTTTCGGGTTGTCCGCCGCCGCTGTTTCACCAATTGGGAATGCTTTGATTAATTCACACGATGTGACCTTTATGTTCAAAATCTTCGGTATCGTCTTTTTGGTTTTGACAGTTTTATTTTCTCTGACTCTGAAATTCCCGGTTGCCAATTGGAAGCCTGCTGGTTGGGCAGGACCCAAAGCGGGGGCTCCTGTATCACAGAATTTTACCCCGTCGCAGATGATAAAAACCACCAGCTTTTGGGCTTTGTTCCTGTGTTTTATCTTCGGCTCTACCGCTGGGCTTATGGCGATCGGTATGGCAAGTCCAGTTGGGCAGGAAGTAATCAAAATCAGTGCTGGTTTAGCCGCAACTCTGACTTCAGTCTTCGCAATCTTTAATTTTGCGGGTCGCCCAATTTTCGGATGGCTTACCGACCGTATTAAGCCAAGTAATGCTGCTGTAATATCCTTTATCCTCATTGCGTTAGGTTCAACCGGGATGCTGTTCTTTGCAGGAGAAGGGGCTACTGCCGTATATATCGTCTCCTTCGTTTTTCTGTGGATGGCGCTTGGCGGATGGCTGGCGATAGCACCGACGGCAACAGCTACTTTCTTCGGCGCTGCTAATAATTCCAGCAACTATGGTATAGTCTTTATTGCTTACGGACTGGGTGCAATCATCGGTAATCTGGTATCGGGCAGAGCCAAGGATCTATTCGGTAACTATAACATTGCTTTCACAGTTACGTTGATACTGGCAGTTATCGGTTTGGTATTAGCAATAATAATGTTGAAAATGCCCAAAAAGGCACCTGCGGTACCACCTCCATCTAAAGCTATAGATTCTAAGTAATCATAAGCAATCTTTTGTAGAGGCTGGGGATGCAATATCCCCAGCCTTGTTATAATATGGATTGATGAGAGGTGATGGGTGAGATGAGCCACGGTAAATTCGGTACTGCTATCAATTGTATGGACGGGCGGGTACAATTGCCCGTGACCGATTGGATGAAGCGGCAATTACATCTGGATTACATTGATATGATAACCGAACCCGGGCCTGATAAAGTAGTAGCCGGGGGGCAAAGTACAGAAATCGAGACGATTAAGACAAAAGCCATAATTTCCGCTAAAGCCCACGGCTCTAAAATCATTGTTATTGCTGGTCATGATGATTGTGCGGGAAATCCCGTTGATAAAGCACAACACTGTGCACAAATACAAAAATCCGTTAGGGTGATTCATTCATGGAATTTACCTTTCGATAAGGTGATAGGCCTATGGATTAATAAAGATTGGGATATCGAGATTATCGATTCCTTCGAGAAGTAATCACTGGTTTTTGCAAATTATGACATAATGTTGTATACTAATGGATAGTTAACAGTTTAGGTTATTAATGCTTTTTCGAATCCCAGCAGATTTTATTAGTATGGATGACCAGAACTCTAACAATAATTAAAGAGGAGGTCATCCAATGAGTTTTCAAGAGAAGTCTATCCAGTGCTTTGATTGCGGAACTGCGTTCACATTCACCCTTGAGGAACAAGAGTTTTTCCAATCCAAAGGATACACTAATGAGCCGAAACGTTGTCCCTCATGCCGTCAGGCAAGGAAAGAACGTCAGGGCAGCAGCACTTACCAAAATGGTGGTAGCTCGACTTATCGCCCACTGCGCCAAATGTTCCCTGTTACCTGTTCGCGTTGTGGGAAAGTCACCGAAGTACCGTTCGAACCCAGAGAAGGTAGAGCGGTATATTGTAGAGATTGCTACAGCACTGTAAAAGTAAGTCGCTAAATCTGTTTTTCTAAGAGGTGCAGTCGGACATTGTTCTGACTGTGCCTCTTACCAAACTCGCCGATTGCTTTTCAAAATCACCAAGTCAATGAACATTTATACAAATCAATTTATTATTTTAGGAGTTTAATGAGTTTCGAAACATTCAATTTTCATCCGAGCGTTATGGCTGGTGTGCAGGCGCTTGGCTATGTTATACCCACACCGATTCAACTACAATCTATTCCGCCGATTATGCAAGGACGCGATATCATTGGCCTGGCGCAGACGGGTACAGGTAAAACTGCCGCCTTCGCTTTACCGATTTTACATCGTTTGCAACAGGGTAAAAGGGGGCAGGTCCACGCTCTCGTCATTTCACCCACGCGTGAACTGGCAGAACAGACCTGCGATGCATTTACCGCCTTGGGAAAGAAAACTGGTTTACGGAACGTTGCCATTTATGGCGGCGTGGGTAAAGACCAGCAAATCCGAAAATTGCGCAATGGCGCGGAAATCGCCGTAGGCTGTCCCGGTCGTTTGCTTGATCATTTGTATCAAGGAGCACTTAGTTTGTCGCACCTTGATATATTGGTTATTGATGAAGCCGACCGCATGTTTGATATGGGTTTTTTACCTGACATCAAGAGGATTCTGGAATGTATTTTACAGCCCAGACAGACACTGCTGTTCTCAGCAACTATGCCTGATGATATTCGCCGTCTGGTGAAAGAAATCCTTCATAATCCTATCACCATACAAATCGGGCAAACCGCACCGGCGGCATCGGTATCCCACACATTGTATCCTGTTCGGCAAGACCTTAAAACCGCACTGCTTCTGGAACTTCTGTATAAGACGAAAACCGGTTCCGTGCTGATCTTTGCGCGTACCAAGCACCGCGTCGAACGTCTTATGGAACAATTGGACAAATCAGGTTACAGTACCGCTTCATTGCAGGGGAATTTATCTCAGCAACGGCGTCAGGCGGCTCTCGATGGCTTCCGTTCAGGAGCGATCAAAATCCTGGTAGCGACTGATATTGCCGCCCGTGGTATTGATGTTTCCAATATCTCGCATGTAATTAACTTTGATATGCCGGAAAACGTTGATGCCTATACGCACCGCATCGGACGCACAGGGCGTGTTGACGAAACAGGTGAAGCATTTACCTTTGTAACGAGTGAAGACATGGCAACTGTACGTGATATTGAGAAAGTCCTCAAAAAACCGATTGAGAGACGTACTTTGGAGAGTTTTGACTATAAAACTCCCTCGGTAGAGAAAAAAGTTAGCTATTCACCTCGTCAGATGCGAAGAGTTCCTGTAGGAAGGCAGAGTATGGGGAAAAAATCCCAGTTTGCTATAAGCCGAAGTTACTAAATAATTAGAATTTAATAGACAAGTAACTGCATAGGGTGGGTTTAGTCTTGATTTTATCTCGACGGTACCCACCCTCTTTTTTCGCTTCTTAGTGTAGATATATTTCTGTGATATGTATATAATAAGTCCAAATGAAAATTGTTGTGACCGGCGCTTCCGGCCATATCGGTAATAATCTCATACGTAATCTGGTTTCTGAAGGGCAGAGTGTCCGTGCCCTGGCTCATACGGACCAGAGAGGTCTCGAAGGGCTCGGCGTAGAAATTGTGCAGGCTGATATTTGTGACCCTGATTCTTTGCGCCGTGCTTTTGATGGCGCCGATGTAGTCTATCATCTTGCTGCTGTTGTTTCGATATTAAAGCATGAATGGCATATGGTGGAGTCGGTCAATATCATCGGCACCCGAAACGTAGTGGAAGCCTGTCTGCGTTGTGGTGTGAAACGTTTGGTGCACTTCAGTTCCATCCATGCGATGATGCAGGAGCCTCTGGATATGCCCCTCGACGAATCCCGATCTCTGGTTGAATCGCTGCATAATCCGCCTTACGACCGTTCCAAGGCGGCGACTGAGAAAGAGGTTCGTAGGGGGATTGAAAAAGGATTGGATGCCATCATCATTAATCCGACTGCAGTTATCGGTCCCTATGACACTCAGCCGTCCCATCTCGGTGCGGCTTTATTGTCTATGGCTAACAAAAAGATGGTGGCTTTGGTAGACGGTGGTTTCGATTGGGTGGATGTCCGTGATGTTGCTGATGGTGCAATAAAAGCTGCGAAGCAAGCTCCAACCGGTTCAAAATACCTACTTTCAGGGCATTGGGTGTCTTTGCGACACATGGCGGATATAATTGCAGAAATCACCGGTGTTCCCGCACCGGGTTTTGTCTGCCCAATGTGGATGGCTCAACTAGGTGCGCCGATTGTTACTACTTATGACCGCATGTTCGGCAGAAGACCTCTCTATACCTCTATTTCACTCAATGCATTACACAGCAATCCTTACATCAGCCATGAAAAGGGAACTCGCGAGCTGGGTTATGAACCGCGTCCGTTTCGAGAAACGATTATCGATACCCTGAAATGGTTCGAGCAGTGTGGTAAACTTGAACATAATCTAAAAGTGAAACAGTGAGTATGTAGTTGAACGGACAGAATTTTTATAACAATTTGATAATATTCTCATTTATGATGGCGGCGATGGTTTTCATCTCATTGTTCTTCGTTTCGGCACCTTACGGACGACATATAAGAAGAGGTTGGGGACTTACTCTCAATAATAAACTGTCATGGGTGCTTATGGAAGCAGTATCACCAATAATATTTACCATATGTTTTCTCGTTGGTGATAACCGGACAGTTACGACACTGGCTTTTCTGGTATTGTGGGAAGCGCATTATATCCATCGTGCTTTTATCTATCCATTCAGCCTTCGAGGTAACAGGAAAATGCCATTCCTCATCATTTTCTTCGGACTAATTTTCAATATGATGAATGGATATCTTAACGGTCATTACATTTTTACTCTTTCATCCAAATATACTAATGAATGGCTTACTGACCCCCGATTCATCCTCGGCGTGGTAATATTTATCGCCGGTTTTCTTATTAACCGGTCTGCCGACCAGATACTCCGCAGTCTGCGGGCACCGGGTGAAACTGCTTACAAAATACCGCACAGAGGTCTCTATCACTGGATATCCTGTCCCAATTACTTCGGTGAGATAGTTATCTGGACCGGTTGGGCAATAGCTACATGGTCGCTTCCCGGGCTGGCATTTGCTCTCTGGACAGCGGCTAACCTTGTCCCCCGTGCCCGTTCACATCATGACTGGTATCGGCAGCAATTCCCCGACTATCCGCCTCAGCGGAAGGCTTTAGTACCCCATCTTTGGTAGGGGAGAGGCTTTCAAAATCCCGTGTTTGTTAGTTATTCATTTGATTTGCGTTTTAGGCGGTTGTATAATTGCCGCAGAATGAACAAGTCGGAAAAAGCCGCAGTCTTAATGGTTGAACACCGTATGAATTGTACTCAGTCAGTGCTATCGGTGTTTTGTCAAGGAATTCAAACTTAACCGTAATCAGGCTCTCAGAATAGCTATGGGATTCGGTGGCGGTATGGGGCGTACCGGCAAAACATGCGGGGCTGTCACCGGCGCTTATATGGTTTTGGGGTTGTCTCAAAGACTCAATGAGAATAATGCCCGCGAGAGCATCGAAAGAACGTATATACTAGTGCAGGAGTTCAATAAAAAATTTCAGGAGCTCAACGGTTCGATAATCTGCAAAGAACTCATTAAATATGATTTAAACTCACCGGAAGGTCTGGCGGAAGCGCGTTCTAACGCAGTTTTCTCTACTGTTTGCCCTAAGTTAGTTAGTGATGCAGTGAAAGTCTTAGAGACTATACTTCCTACTTATTGAAGAGTACCATGACGATATCGCCGTCTTGGACCTCGTACTCACGCCCTTCCATCCGCTTTTTCCCTGACTTGGCTACAGCAGCTTCGCTCCCCAGTTCAATCAGATCTTCGTAGCGGATAACTTCGAGTCGGATAAAACCCTTCTCCATATCTTTGTGAATTTTGCCGGCGGCTACCGGAGCTTTATCGCCTTTTTTACACGTCCAAGCACGTACTTCATCTTCGCCAACGGTGAAGAAATTGATTAATCCCAGAATCTTGTAAGCGGCATGCATCAACCGTTCCATCGAAGATTCCATCAACCCCAAATCTTTCAGAAACTCCTTTTGTTCTTCGGGTGCAAGCTGGCTGATATCGGCTTCATCTTTGCCGCAGACGATAATCATTTCCGCATTTTCCGCATCGGCAATCTGTTTGAGAGCGTTTACGTAGCGATTATTGGCATCTGGCATCGACTTAACATTAGCGATGTAGAGGACAGGTTTCAGGGAGACGAGGTTACATTCGTAGATGCTGGCAATTTCCTGTGCAGTCAGTTTTTGCTTACGTGCTGGAATTCCCTGTTGAATCGCCGCATAAATCTTCTCACAATGGGCATTTTCTCTGATGGCATCTTTATCGTTAGCGTGCACCTTTTTCTCCAGACGCGTGAGCTTATTCTGAAGCGTGGTGCTGTCTGCCGCCATTAATTCCAGGTCGACTGTTTCGATATCCCGTAAAGGGTCGATGGTTTCGTAGGCAAAGGGGATACTGCCGTCTTCGAAACACCTTACGACATGCAAGAGAGCTTCGACGTCCTTGATATGCCCGAGTAACTTGGAACCGCGCCCATCTCCCTGTGCCATCTTAAATCCCGGAATATCCACCACATCGAGAGTTGCCGGCACTGTTTTACGGGGATGATACATCTCTACCAGTTTATTGATACGCTGGTCGGGGACGTTTACTACGGCTTGGTTCATCTCAGTACCGTAGCCGGATGCTCCGGCGGCAGTAATCGCGTTATAGATGGTTGTCTTGCCGCAAGATGGTAATCCTATTAGACCGCAACTTAAACCCATATCTTATCCTTTCAATCCAGTACAATATCATTATAAAGTATAGAGGCTAATTCACAAAATATTGATACCATTGCGAGCGGAGCGAAGCAATCTTTAGCTACCTGTTAGATTGTGTGAGATTGCCATGACCTTACCCTGTGGTTAGTATCACCCACGGATAGTGACCCGTCGTTGTTTTGACCATCACC
>CAIWXV010000055.1 GCA_903916765.1 uncultured Dehalococcoidia bacterium
CCTTTCTCGCGAATGAGCAGATTCCCTATCCATAAAGATGAAAACCTTATCTGATTTTCTTATTTCAACTCCACCACCTAACAGATTGTTATAAAGCTTCTCAACCATAAAGGGGTATATCTGCCCGGCTCTTTGAAGGGACGCAGGGATTTTACTTTTTTCCGCTATAACGCTATCGATACGTACATGGTTAAATTTGCTAATTATATCGAAAACCTGATTCCTGACAGGCTGTGCGTCTTCGGTTGCATGAAAATATTCAACGTCAAAGTTACCATCAATCAACCAATGTCTGATTGTATGCAATTCGATTATACCGGGACAGATATCAGTACAAGTCAAACCTGTCATGACTAAATATCTGGTACCAGTGCTGGAAAAATCGTAGTTACCTGATACATCTATGAAAACATATACAGCGGTCATATAAAGGGAATTATAACAGCAAGCTAAGTGCTGTCAATATCTGGCGTACGAAATGCAATAGGTACACTGATAGTAACCCCGCACTGATTTTGACCCCCCATCAACCTTTTTACCATCATCAACTGTATTCATATTACTTCTACCCCGCAGGAAGGTGAGTAGCGGGAGTAATATTGCGGTAATGCAATACTTAACCTTTCACTTTTGAATTACCCAACATTGGAACATGCGCAGAGGCTGCGGCCGCTACTGACATTGCTGACTTTGGTGGAGGGGATGAGAGATAAAGACGGTGGCTTGAAAATTCTTACACTTGATTTAGCTAACGACAATTAAATTACCATTTATCATTACAGCGTACTAAGCAGCATTAGGTTACATTGACAATACGGGCAGCCTCGCTTAAAATCATGTGCAATACCCGCCTGTGATGTGGCGGTTTTGGAGGTTTGCGTTAGTGTCTCCTGATAAGAAAATCCAGGGCGGTGAACTCTTCATCGTTGACAACAGCGATACGGACTGGAAAGTAAAGCAGTATCTCCGCGAATGGACAGAGTTAGCTCATAGCTACGATATCGCCACCGGTTATTTCGATATTGGGGCACTACTTGCTCTGGATGGATATTGGCAGAAGCTGGAACAAATCAGGATTCTGATGGGTGACACAGTTTCTAAAAGCACGAAAAAGGCTCTGCTTGAGGGGATAGCACAAAAGCTTGACGAGAGCATAGAAACCGAGAAAGAGAAGAATGACTTTCTGCAGGGGGTGCCGGCAATAGTCCAGGCCATCGCCAGCAAGCAGATATTCTGCAAGGTTTACACTAAGGCAAAGTTCCACGCAAAGGCCTATATAACCCATGCCAAGCAGGCGGTCGTGGGATCATCGGCGCTGGTAGGTTCAAGTAACTTTACTCTACCAGGCCTCACAACCAACATTGAATTAAATATCCAGATCCGGCGCGAAGTGGAAGCGCTACAGCAGTGGTATGAGCATTATTGGGATGAGGCAGAGGAGATATCAGAAGATATCCTCAAGGTGATTGAGCGGCATACTAAAGAATACTCACCATTTGAGGTCTATGCTAAAGCACTTCAAGAATACTTCAAGGGACATGAAATAACTGCGGGGGAGTGGGAATTAACAAAGTCACAAGTATATCCAAAGCTTGACAGGTACCAAAAGGAAGGCTATCAGGCTATGATGAAGATAGGGGGGCAACATGGCGGC
>CAIWXV010000056.1 GCA_903916765.1 uncultured Dehalococcoidia bacterium
ACCCCGGATGTATAACCGTTCCGGAATTAAAAGCAGCCGCCGTCAGCAGTATGGACCGGGTGCTTGCCGGTGAACACTTTATCGAAGCTCAATATCAACCGGTCTTGGGTATCTGGTGGGAGTTAAACTGGAATCCAATACGCAAAAAAGACACGGCGATCGGCTTATCTGTATTTGTTAAAGATATCACCGAACGCAGACGTTCTCAGGAAATGCTTCGGGGCGTCAGAAGGGAGTTTTCGTAATTCTCGACGGATTCCTGTGATTAAGAAGGGAGAAATTTATTTTTGTAATGGTCAACCGAATGGAGCACTGGAAAGCAGGTTTGCAGAAAACAAAGGGCTATCTGCTAAAAATCCCAATTGTGCAATTGATAGTCCGTACGGCAGAGGAATCAGGCAATCACGATGCCGGACAAAGAGCCGCCGGTGTAGCCTATTACGCAATAATATCCATATTTCCACTACTATTGGGGCTCATTGCTGTTTTCGGTTTTTTCTTGCCTTCCTTAAATCTACAAGATGAATTACTGAAATTTGTCGGCAATAACATCCCCGGTGCGACTAACATCGTAAAAGAAAATATTGCTGGTATTATCAAATTACGGGGTGTTATGAGTATTCTGAGCATTGTAATCCTTTTTTGGGGAGCAAGCGCTTTGTTCGGCGCAATAAGTTTAGCGATTAATCGCGCTTGGGATATTAACAAATACCGCCGTTTCTTCATTAGGAAGGCCAGCGAATTGGGCATGGTATTTGGTACCGGTATTCTGTTTCTCCTCTCTTTTGGAGCCAGTGCCCTCGTAACACTTATGCGGGGAGTATTTAACCTGCCTGTAACGGACATGGCCACAGTCTACGTGATTGGCAGCCTTATAGCATTCCTGCTGATGTTTGCCGTTTTCCTATTACTCTATAAACTCATTCCCTACACCAGGACATACTGGCGTTATGTTTGGCCGGGAGCGCTCCTGGCCACTATCCTCTTCGAAGTCGCCAGGACTCTGTTTATTTTATACCTTGAGCACTTCGCCAATTATGAACTTATCTATGGTTCTATCACCTCTATCATTATCTTGCTCGTCTGGATATACTATTCGGCATTTGTCATGATTCTGGGTGCTGAGTTCACTGCTCAATATAGTCGCATGCAACATCAGGTGACTACTGAAAGTAGCATCGTTAAATAAAAAGGAGGGCAATATGGGTCTCTTATTAATCATCGGCATTATTCTCTTAATCTTATGGGCACTGGGAATTTTTGTATGGAGCTTGGGTGGTCTGATCTACATCGCGCTCGTCGTCGCTGTAATATTAATCATTATCTGGCTGCTCAAACAAGTATTCAAACTGTTTTAGGCATTCCGTCCTTCAAATAAGTCTTTGCGTCTAAGAGAAAATTGTGAGTTTCTTGGAATTCCAAGAAACTGCCTATTGACGCCAAAATGCTGTAAAGGAGAAAACAGGCAAAACATGAAACGAGTCTTAAGCATCATAGTCCTATCAGTCCTCATCTTGTCTATATTCGCCACTATCGGATGCAGCCGTACCACCAGAATTGGTGACATACTGGACAACGCCTCGCAATATGAGGGCAAAGACCTAACCATTAGGGGGACAGTTGGCGAAAACGCCTGGTTCGCCCTGGTGGGGAAGGGGGCATACCAGCTTGGTGATGGTAGCGGTAATATCTGGGTAATCACCAGCCAACCGCCACCTCAGAAAGGGCTATCAATTTCATCTAAGGGGGAAGTCCAGACAGCTTTCACCATAGGAGAGCAATCATATGGCACAGTACTTTTAGAAACACAAAGGGATTAGCAGGTACAAAAGAAGCAGGCCTCAGAGTTTTCTTGAGAGTACGTCTTACAGCATCTGCTTATCCATAGAGATCCGCCACCATCTGTTTTAAATGGCGGTTTCCTCTTCCAGTTGCTTGAGCCGGAGTACTTCACTGGGGCCCAGACCGCCGTAAAGCTTTTTCCAGCGGTAAAATGTTTGTTCCGAGATGCCCATCTTGCGAATGACTGCCAGCACCGGTGTGCCGGTTTCCGCTTGCCGGAGAGCGAAGGCAATCTGCTCGTCCGTGTAACGTGTTGTTCTCATTGAGTACCGTCCTCCCAATTTAACTAATTTACCAGATTTACTAACGTTCTGGGTTGTCTAGTTTTTGGGGAGAAGGTCACCCCCGTGCTTTCATGGCGATGTTAACACTTCATTATATGCGGATATCGAATTATGGCTTTTAACTACTTGACAATAAGTACATATGGTATACTGTATACTGCTAAAAGGGAATTAGTTATTCAAAATAGTTTATTGATCTTATCCGTTTTGCCGCTTTGTTAGAACAACTTAATTTTATTAAGGGGAGGGAAAATCATGATACCATCCGTCGGAGAAAAGGTACATATTATCGATCGAAAACTCTTTCCCGAAGATATGCAACGTCATATGGTGGGAGAAATTACTAAGTCCTCTGAGAATGCTCTGAAAATAAAAGGACATGTATGGATCCGCGATCAGATCAAAGGATTTGTGCGCAAGACCGGGAAGAGGGAGCGAGTAGTCTACCCAAGTGATAGGACGATTATCAACATTATCCCCCAAGATGTTAACTTAGAAGAAATTAAGTACGTCCATACGGGCGGGACTGCTGTCGTGACAGATGGGAAAAATTTTACTCTCGACATCACCGAGTTCGCGCGCCAGTCTTAAGTCCTGTGTCCCCCTCACTTTCCAGCTCTTTTACTCACAAAACTTACTATATGGGCATGGTGGACGAAAAGAATAGAGTGAACTTTTATGATAGTATGCTCAAAGTTGTTGACCCAAACGGTAAGGAATTTGCCAAATTTGCGCCGAAAGATTATCTTAGCCACATTTCGGAACATGTTGAACCATGGTCGTACATCAATTCGAACTCCATGGTTACACGTAATAATTGAGAAGCCACAAGCTATAGCGTACACTTTGCTCAACCAAATAACTCAATTTAACCTCAAATGGAATCGATACCCTAATTCAAAACATTCTTCAGGTAAAGTTTGACTCCCTCCATCTCTCGGTCCGATCCAAAAAGGTTCCTTTTTTGCCGGTGTCGTTACGCTCAAGTCTCAGGCGTGGAATTTGGCGTTAATTTGACGTTAAATTATTAAGTACTGGTTATAACAGAAAACTACTCTAGCCTCAAACAGTGTTTTTACTACCTAACACAAACGTACTAGTTTGAGCCTAAACTACTGATTATAACGCCTCGTATAGAATTTCAAGACCGTTACCATAGTCCTCTCGGTCACCCCTCCAGGGAAAACCTAACAGCTAATTATACAAAGATTGGGCAAGGAATGCCTATTCAGAATTGCTATTTAATTACCTTTGCTCTGACAAAATCTTGCAGGACTTCAGGAACGGCAATCGTGCCGTCTGCCTGCTGATAGTTCTCCATAATGGCGATCATGATTCTCGGTAGTGCCAATCCTGAACCGTTTAACGTGTGTACATACTGCGGTTTGGCATCGGAAGCGGGACGATAGCGAATATTAGTACGACGTGCCTGAAAATCTCCGCAGTTGGAACAGGAACTGACCTCGAGCCATTCCTGACAACCCGGTGACCAGACTTCGACGTCATAGGACATCGTCGCGCCGAAACCGATATCACCGGTACACAGTTGAACAATCCGATAGGGTAATTCTAACCGTCGGCACACATCTTCGGCATCGTGCACCATCTTTTCCAGTTCTTCAGCGGATTTCTCGGGCTCGGTGAATTTGTACATCTCTACCTTGTCGAATTGATGTCCGCGCTTGATGCCGCGAGTATCTTTACCGGCGGACATTTTTTCCCGGCGGAAACAGGCGGTGTAAGCGACATAGTGGAACGGCAATATCCCCGGCGGAATGATTTCATCGCGGTGAAGATTGGTCAAGGGCACCTCAGCGGTCGGCACCCACCAGTAGTCTTCCTCGGCATCATGGTATAAATTATCGGCGAACTTGGGCAATTGTCCAGCGCCGTAGAGACATTCTTTCTTAACCATGTAGGGCGGATAAATCTCGGTGTAACCATGCTCGGTGGTATGCAAATCCAGCATAAAAGCAATAATAGCTCTCTGTAATCTCGCTCCTAAACCACGCAAGATATAGAATCTTGTCCCCGATAGTTTCACACCGCGTTCGAAATCGATGATGTTGAGTGATTCCCCCAATTCCCAGTGTGGTTTCGGGTCGAAGGGCAATTTCCTCGGTTCACCCCAACTGCGTATAACGACATTTTCGCTGGAGTCTTTGCCGATAGGAACTTTCGGACCGGGGATATTGGGCATCTGGAGTAAGAGGTCAGTTAGCTTTGTATCTAAATTCTTAGTCTCGTCCTCGAGGTCTCTGATTTTGTTACGCAGGGCGCGGCCTTCCTCGGCGGCATCTGCCTGTCTTTCACGGGAAGTCTGTTTTCGATTGCGTCGCACTTCTTCCAGTTCGGCTATTTTCTGGCGACGTTCGCTATCGAGTTTGATAATTTCGTCCAGAGGGGTTGTATCATGGCGGTTAGCGATTGCCTGCCTGACGATTTCAGTATTCTCGCGGATAAATTTCAAATCTAACATATAACCACCTTCAAACTAAATCCTAAATCCAAAAAACGAAATACTAAACAATTCGATTTATCTCATTATTCTTCCCATTCTGGCAGAGGCCAGAATCCAGCGAGGATTAATCTGGATTCCAACTTTCGCTGGAATGGCATTTTTTATTCTGCTTTATCTTTCAACTGCGGGAACAGAATCACTTCCCTGATTGATTGGTTACCGGTTAAGATCATCACTAGTCTATCGATACCGATTCCTGAACCACCGGTCGGGGGCATACCATGTTCCATTGCCAGCAGAAAGTCCTCATCGACTTTTCCTTCTTCACCATCTGCCTGCTTGTCTTTTACCTGCTGGATAAAACGCTCACGCTGGTCAAGGGGGTCATTAAGTTCTGTGAAGGCGTTAGCTATCTCAATCCCGCCGGCGAAGGCTTCAAATCGCTCTACAACGCGTTCCTGCCCTGGTTTCTTCTTCGCCAGAGGGGAAAGCGAAAGTGGGTAATCAATCAGAAACGTCGGCTGGATGAGTTTCGGTTCGACGAATGTAGAAAGTAAGTCATCCACCAGATGAGCCCAGTTTTTCTGCGGGTCAACTTCTATTCCCTTTTCTTTCATCTTCGCTCGCAGTAAATCGACATTCGGATATTGTACGAAATCAATGCCGCTATATTGCGTAATCGCATCCCTGAATGATAACCTCTGCCAGGGTGTTTTCAAATCAATTTTCGTATCCTTATGAGGTACTATTGTTGTCCCCAAGACTTCTACTGCAACTGATGAAACCATTTGCTCAACCATTTCCATCACTGAATTATAATCGGCATAAGCTTCGTAACTCTCCATCATAGTGAATTCGGGGTTGTGTTTAAATGAAACTCCTTCATTACGGAAGATACGTCCGATTTCGTACACCTTTTCAAAACCACCAATGATGAGCCGTTTCAGATGCAGTTCCATCTCTATGCGCATATATAGGTCGCGATCAAGCACATTATGATGGGTAACAAATGGTTTTGCCGCCGCGTTATCGGCTTCCGGTTGTAGAATAGGGGTCTCTACTTCAATAAACCCACGCCCATCCATAAATCTCCGGATGGCGCTTACAACTTTACTACGTGTCTGAAATGTCTTTCTGACCTCTTCATTGGAAATAAGGTCGAGATAGCGTTGTCGGTAACGGATTTCAACATCACTCAAACCGTGCCATTTTTCCGGCAGGGGCTGGAGTGATTTCGATAGCAAGGTTAAAGTTTTCGCTCTAACAGTCGGCTCTTTGCTTCTGGTGCGAAAAACTACGCCTTTGGCACCGATAAAATCGCCGATATCCAGCTCTTTGAGCAGGGCAATGCTTTGTTCATCTAACTCATTTTTGCTGAGGAATAGCTGAATCTTGCCTGAGCCGTCATGAATATCGATAAATGAAATTTTGCCCATCAGGCGATTCGCCATAATACGCCCAGGAATGTTGACCTCGCTTGTCTCTGTTTTACCTGCTTGCTCTTCTTGCGTCAGTAATTCCACTGCTTGTTGAGTGGTATGAGTGCGCTTGTAGCGAGGCGGGTAAGGGTCAATACCCATTGCACGGATATTAGCCAGTTTTTGCAGTCTTTGTCCCGGAATACGTTCTGTTCCTGAAGGCATTTTAGTCTCTCGCAAATTTATTCGATAGCACTATCTTAGCACAATGAGGGCAAATCCTAAATACCAATATGCAATACTAAACAATATCAAAGTTCAAATTGAGAATCGGATAAGGGATGATTAGGTTTTAGAATTTAACCCTTGGATTTTTTTATTTGCTCTTTGAGTTCATCCAACCAGTTAGCGGATTTTACTTCACGCTCTAGTAGGTATTTGAGGTAACTGCGGGTAATACTTTCCAGTTCGTCGGATAATGTAGCATCTATTTTTAACCGTCCGACTGCATTGAAATCCTTTCCCAGAATGAATCTGAGCACCTTGAGGGCATTGACAGAGATAGGACGGGCGAAAGACTGGTTCAGTCCGCATACTGGGCATAGTGTGCTGCCGATACTGGCACAGAAGAAATTGGTAACCGGTTCTAACGGTTGATGACAGGTAACACACTCCTGTAGTTGAGGTCGGTAACCGGATGACTCCAGCAGATGAATCTCGAAGTAGCGTAAAAGAAGTTCTCGATTATTTGTCTCACTCAAAGCTTGTAAAGTATCCAGTAATAAACGGAATAAAGTTTCATCCTCGATATGGTCAGCGGTAAATTGATTGACCAGTTCCGTTACATAAAGCCCATAAGATGTCAGCCAGAGGTCGGTTTTCAGGGGTAAAAACCCGTTGATGGTCTGACTGCCGATGATAATATCCAGATTCCTGCCCCTTGCCAGGGTAACTTGACTGTGTGTCAAAAGTTCCAGATGACCTGCCATTTTACTTTTAGGGCGGCGCACGCCTCTGGCAACTGCTTGAATCTTGCCCAAATCAGGAGTGTACAGAGTGAGAATTCTGTCCGCCTCGCCTAGTTTGGTCTTCTTGATAATGATGGCTTCGGTCTGGTAGTTTCTCGGTCGGGGCATTTTTTATCAGCCTATCTTTTCATTGACGAATATCATCTCCGGAGAATCATCAGAGAATGGGGATTTGTCGAAATCCCCGAAAAATTCCAATATTTTAAATCCACAGAGACTCAGAAGGTTCTCGAGTTCATATCTGTAAAAATAGCGCATCGGGAACGCATGTATCAGCCTTTCCTCTTTACCGTCAGGATATTTTATATAGTAGATGAGTTCGATATCGTTGTACTGCTGAGCACGATGGAATGCCGCCGTACGGTTTGTTCGTCTGATAATTCTGCCGTCGGGTAGATTGAAAGGTGGTTCAACTTCCATCTCCATCAGGTATGTTGAGTCAATGAGCCGCGGCAAGAAAGGATGGTAAACATCGAACACCAGTTTTCCTTGCTTGGTAAGGTGTTTATGAGCGCATTTGAGGCAGGCTTTTTGTTCAGCGACCGTCATAAGATGCTGGAAAGGTCGAAAAGGAATGGTAATCAGAGAGTATTGTTCACCGGTGCTAAAGTCCGTCATATCGCCTTGAATCAGATAAGCGTTTTTCCTGACTTCTCGGGGTAATTTTGTGATTTTCTCGCGGCATTTTTTGAGCATGTAAGGCGATACATCCAGACCTGTAATCTCACAGCCGACGAGAGCGGTCGGAATGAGAATGCGTCCGGTACCGCAACCCAATTCTAATGTCCTTCCCCCTGATTTACGTGAATAATCGATGAAGAATTCGATATTTTGATGGGGGAGATTAGCATACTCAGCGTCGTAAAAATCTGCAACGAATTCTTGATCCTCATAGCCGCCGTATTTGCTCATCGGGTTCCCTCCTAGTGTTAGAGAAAAACCAGTCTTTTTAGTTTTACGGGGATTCTGTATCACGTATCGGCATTATGATAGTAAACCATATCATTGTCAAGGTGGTTTTTCTGCGGGACTCTATTTTACAAATAGCTCCAGACCGTTCGGTTTCCGGTAACCGCGTCTCAGCAGGATGTCTCTTTCTTTGAGAAGACAGGCACGATTATGAGCGACCGCCTGCTCAAATTTACCATTTTGCCAGGCGTACATGCATAGAATTCCTTTATCATTGAAAGGGTCACCGTGATTGATGATGCCCAGCTCTCTGACTGCATTGGCTTTGGATTCGTATTTCTCTCTCTGGAGTTCATTTTCGAAGATGATTTCTTTACCCAGTTGATATGAAAGAACATTCTGTTCGAATGCAGTGTTAAAAGCGTAAAAAGGTTTTTCTAGATTATCGATGATGCCGGTAACCTTTTCATTTAATTCGGGGATATCGTCCTTTTGAGTAATGTAGAAAATCCGGAGATACTGGCTGTTGATAAGGCCAAAAATAACCTGCTGTATGCCCTCATATTCCCGATGGTCGCCGGTATAGCGGTAGCGTTCGTTGAATGTTCCGATGGTCTCGATATCGATAATAGTACCGGTAAAATCCGCACTAACACCTTCTCTGTATTCCTGTATCAAAACTCACTCCCTTTGACATATTCCCTTCTCCCTTGAGGGGATAAGGGAGGGATGAGGGTGAAGTTATAAGGTATTCCACCTCACCTTAATCCTCTCCCACAAGGGGCGAGGAAATCTTTTATGCTATAACTAAAGCTGCTGTCTGCCTTCGAGCGCTCTGGTAAGAGTGGCATCATCGGCATATTCCAACTCGGTGCCGAATGGTAGCCCCCGTGCCAAGCGCGTTATTTTGATGCCGAGAGGAGAGAGCAGCTGGTTTAAATACAATGCCGTTTGTTCACCCTCAAGGTTAGTATTTGTCGCCAGGATAATTTCTTTTACCGAGTTATCCTGAAGTCGGTTGATGAGTTCTTTGATTTTGACATCATTGGTACCGACTCCCTCCGTCGGTGAAATGGCACCGTGGAGCACGTGATAAAGCCCTTTATAAACGCCGGTATGGTCGATTGCCAGGATATCCTGCGGTTGTTCTACGACACAGACTACACTATGGTCACGCTGTTCGTTGCGGCAGAGCGGGCAAGGGTCGGAATCGGTCACATTGTAACAGATGGAACACAGCTTAATTTTTTGTTTTATCGACAGAATGGCATCTGCCAATTGGCTTGCCTGTTCCTGAGGTGCACGCATCAAATAATAAGCCAGTCTCTGAGCGCTCTTGGGCCCGATACCGGGCAATTTGTTTAACTCCTGAATGAGCCTGCCGATAGTATCGGCGCCCAGTGTGGTCTGCTGATTCAATTAAGTCTCTCCTCGATAATTTAGAACAATCCGGGGATCTTAAAACCGCCGGTCAATTCTTTCAGCTGTTCTGCGGCAGCCTTCTGAGCTTTTTCCTGAGCATCGTTTACCGCTTTAAGTATCAATTGTTCGAGTTGTTTCACATTCCTGGGGTCGACTGCTTCGGGATCGATACTTACCGAAACGATTCTTTGCTCACCATTGACCACTACTTTAACGGCACCTTTACCAGCCTCGCCTTCGACCTGCATTCTTTTCAAGTCTTTCTGAGCCTGGTCCAGTTTTGCTTTTAACTGGCGTGCCTGATTTAGCTGTTGTAAGTTCATGTTTCCTCCACATCGATAATTTGAGCGCCTAATTTCAGCGCTTCTTTCACGAGATTGTTGTTATTTTCTAAGACACATTGCACGCGGCAGGGATGTCCTACGAAGCTACTGATAATTTTCTCAACTACCCGTTGATTCTCCATTTTCTCCAGTTGTTCTTTAATGTACGGATATCTGAAAGACAATGTTACTACATCATTCTCAAATGCCACCGGTTTGACACCTGCGCTTCTCAAAATAGCCAGTGCGGGACTTCGTTTGGTATCTGCCGGTGCCTGTTCAATTACGCTTCTCCAGTCGAGTTTGGATTTGTCGGGTGCGTCGATAATTTCTGCAGGCGGTTGTTTTTTTGCAGGCTCAGTTTTCGTAGCCTCAGAGGGCACTATTGTCTTTGTTTCCGACTTAGCCTCAGCTTTTTTGGGTTCAGACGGTTTTGTTTGATGGTGTATCGGAGCAGAGGTTTTTCCTTGAATAGGATGGGAAACAGCCTCCACTTTGTGCTCCTGTTGTCTAACAGGTTCGGGCGCATCATCTTCGGTTTTTGTTATGCTGTCGACAATCGCCAGTTCTATCGACAAGGTGGAATTGTTCTCAGTGCCGATTTCTACCTGGCTGAAAAGCTTCAGTGTCTTCAATATCTTCGGCAAGGAAGTATGGGAAGCCAATTGTTTCAATTCTGCTAAGTCCTCACCTGTCACATCTACTGAGTCTTCAGCGCCGGTTTTCATTAGCAATAAGTATCGTAGATATTCTACGAGTTCACGCTTGAAATGACGCAAATCCAATCCGTCATTGTTGGCACTGTTGATGGTGGCGACTGCTTCCGAGACTTTATCATCCATGATATGCTTGGCAAGCTCACGGACACGGGCATCCCCCGTTATTCCGAGCATGGTCTGCACCTGCTGGAAGCTAATCTCGGAGCCATAGTATATGGTGAGTTGCTCCAGTAAATTCCAGGCATCACGCATACTGCCAGTAGCGCTCCTGGCAATGAGTCGCAGTGATTCCGGTGCAATGGTAATATTTTCTGCCTTACAAGCATTTGCAAGCCTATTTATTATATCTGTCTGGGGAATGCGGCGGAAATCAAAACGCTGACATCGCGACATTATGGTAGGTATGATTTTGTGAACTTCGGTGGTTGCCAAAATAAAGATAACATGCGGCGGAGGCTCTTCTAATGTTTTCAAGAGTGCATTGGAGGCACTACCGCTTAACATGTGAAATTCATCTATAATATAGACTTTAAAACGTGCCTGAGCAGGAGCGTAATTAACCTTTTCCCGCAGACTTCGAACATCATCAACACTGGTGTTGCTGGCGGCGTCAATCTCAAGGACATCCATGGCACTACCTTCGGTGATGGCACGGCACATCTCGCAGGTATTGCACGGCTCCCCTTTACCGCCGGTCGTCAAACAATTCACCGCTTTTGCCAGAATACGGGCAGTGCTGGTCTTGCCTGTGCCTCTCGGTCCGCAGAAAAGATAAGCATGTGAGAGACGTCCGCTACTGAGAGCATTGCGGAGGGTTTGTGTAACCGACTCCTGCCCGACGACCTCGCTTAGAGTTTGGGAACGCCATTTACGATATAATACTTGAGAAGTCATTTTACTACGCTCTATATTATACTCCATCCCGAAAGGTTTCCATAGAGTATTTATAAATTTTGGTGGGAAAATTTGACATAGACTTTTATACCGCTTATGCTGTCTATTGATTTATCTGGTATTGAGGAGGATTCGTGTTTGGCTTAGACGAATTACAGGGAATAATAGGGGTATTTTTCACCCAGCCAGATTTGCTGGCGCAGGCGTTAACTCATAGTTCTTATGCTAACGAAAATCCGGGTATTGTTCCATCCTCGAACGAAAGATTGGAATTTCTGGGGGACGCTGTTTTAGATTTGATAGTTGCCGAAAATCTTTACCGTGATTTCCCAAGTATCAACGAGGGGGAAATGACCCGCCTCCGTTCGTTATTGGTAAGGCAGGACACGCTGGCACGGGTAGCAGAATCAATTGGACTCGGTAATTACCTCTATCTCGGGAAAGGTGAAGAAGCGAGTAACGGGAAGGGAAAACCTGCTAATCTCGCTAGGGCTTTCGAAGCTTTGGTTGCGGCAATCTATCTCGATCAGGGCTATTCTGCTGCCGAACAATTAATATTGGATCTTCTCGATGCGGAGCTCTGGAAGGTTTTGAGTCAGGGAGCACTTATAGATTATAAGTCGCGGCTTCAGGAACTTTTGCAAGCTCGAGGTCAACAACCGCCTGATTATTATCTCATCGGTACCGAAGGACCCGACCACGATAAAAAATTCTCCGTCGAAGTGCGACTCGGTAATGAAGTATTGGCTAATGGCTCTGGAAGAAGCAAGAAGAAAGCAGAAACCGAAGCCGCTCGTGTTGCTCTGGAGAAACTCAATGTTACTTGACCGGATCCGTTATTACACGGGGAAGTCTCTTTACAGAATATTTTTACTTTGTTAAACTTCAATTAAGTTGCAAATTCAATAGTTGAGATGAGGGTAGATTATGGGAAAACGAGATTTTGGACACAAGGAAACCAGAAAACCTAAGAAGGATGCTAAGAAGATCCTGCCCACGAATATTCAGTCCGCTCTTCCACAGGTAGAGGTTATCAGACGGGGGAAAAAAGACCGTTTAGAAGAATAGGCTCTTCTATTCTCAATGTGGTAAAGTTGGTTGTCTGGCGGGTGAGGTATGAGTGATTTAGCCTCATTTCAGGCAATAGTACATGGTCGGGTTCAGGGCGTTTATTACCGGTCATTTACTACGAGAAATGCCCTTCAACTTGGCTTGACCGGCTATGTACGTAATCTGACCGGTGAGTCGGTGGAAGTCTATGCGGAAGGCGAAAGGATGCAGTTGGAAAAACTGGTAGAACAGCTCAAAACCGGACCTACTGCTGCCAGAGTAGATAATCTGACAATAGATTGGAAAGAATATACCGGGGAATATAGTAATTTCATTGCAACTCGGTAACTGATAAGAGCTACTGGGTTATTTATCAGTCAAAGGTCTTATTCCGTAATATTCGGCATTTTTCAATAATCGTGACAGGTTAGTCGCCGACGTATTATAAAGGTTAATTCCGCGGTACTGACTTAACCGGTCTCCCAACTCGTTCAAGGTAACTGGTTTATTCCCGTTAGCGAGGAAAATACGGAAGACACTCTCCTGAAAGGGCAAGCCGGGAGTTATGAAATTCGGGTGTTTGGAACAGCAATTACGTATCGTCTTCAATAAATCGGGTGCTTTGCTATCGGATACGTTCGCCTTAATTTTTTTCCGACAGCTGGGGCATAAACTACCCTTGGCTAAAACAGAAAAACTTCGGTTGTTCGATTTTAACCAGTTCAAATCGATTGTCCATCTCGTCTCGGTCGGGGGTGACTCTAGTTTGGCCATGTTTCTAACACCTCCCGTTATTTTTAAATAGTGTCGATTCCTGATTCTGCCAATCTGATGAGCTGGAGATAATCTGCTCTGATTCCCAGAGTTTCGGAGACTTCTTTATCAACCTGTAAGGGGTCACCGATAAAAAGCTTACCGACTTCTTCGTTTTTACCTTTCAAAGGGTTGTCATCATAGATTAATTTCTGATTCGCTTCAATGATTCCCATATCGAATGGGAGTGTGAAATAGAGGTCGGCAATTACCTTATCGATTCCCAGCTCATAAAAAGCTTCCCATCCGCCTTCTACTTCCGAATATTTTTTAATTGGCAGGAGAGATATCAAGTTGGGAATGCTCAGGTTTCCCTTGTTTTGGGCAATCTTTAGAGGTGTGACACTGATAAGGTAATCACTGGAAAGAATGACGTTGGGGACCCAGAATGCAGGAACAGCCAAAGGCTTTGGTAGAGGATTGTCTACCTCGACCCATATGCAGTCTTTTACATCCAGCATCAGTACTCTTGGGAAATCATAACCAAGCGTCTGGTAAATTGGCGTGACGGGACTTCCGTCGCCGGTCCCTTCGAGTACGATTATATCGGCATCACTGACACTCCTGATACCGTCGATAATCGTTGCCAACAGCTCACGGCTAGTGGTAGCAGGGTATGGCGCGGAAACGCCTGCATCCGGTTTAATCAGAACCCTTCGCGCTACGGAGACCGCAGGTGGTGGGTCGAAAACAAATTTTTCAGCCTCGAATATCAACCTTTAATATCCCCCTAATCAATTATACCCGATTAGAGCGCCGGTTTTAGCACTATGATTTGAGTTTCAATAGGAAAATTTTCTTTTTCGAGCTCTACTTCGCTGGCATCCATGTTGCTAATGTTTTTCTTTTTATTCAGGAAATCATCCACACCGGAGATGGAAAAATTGCACCACTTATTTTTATAGTGCATTGGAATAATAATCCTGGGTTTTAATTTGTTACCGATTTGAGTAGCAATATCAGCGTTGATGGTGAAAGATCCACCTACCGGAATGAGTAAAACATCTACTTCACCGATTTCTGTCGCTTCCTGGTCGCTGAGGTTATGCCCCAGGTCGCCGAGGTGGCAAACCCGAATGCCATCCACATTAAAACAAAAAACAGTATTGGCCCCATGTTCTCGCCCCTTGCTTTCATCATGGTAAGTGGCTATGCCGGTGAATTTTATCCCTTTAACTTCAACTTTTGCTGTGTCTCTAACTACTTGAGGCTTGCCTCTTATAGCGGCGATGTTATTATGGTCCAGATGCTCATGACTCACTGTCACGATATCAGCCAACTCTTTGATTTCGTTATATTTAAGGTCCCGACTGACTCTATAAGGGTCGGTAATTATCCTGACACCTTGGTTCGAGGTAATCAAGAAAGATGAATGCCCTAGCCACTTAATTTTCATTTTTCCTCTTTGTTTTGGCTAGCGAAAGAACGAGTCTAATCAGGGTTCGCGTCGGTATTCCTGTTGCTCCTTTAGCATAATAGCCCTTGGGCTTATCCGGGAAAGCAGTGCCGGCAATATCCAGATGTACCCATGGGGTATTTTCTACGAACTCGCCGATAAATAAGGCGGCAGTAATAGCTCCTCCCTTTCTCCCCCCGGTATTTTTCATGTCCGCAACATCGCTTTTGTACTGCGCCTTATATTCTTCAAACATAGGCATCTGCCAGATTTTGTCACCTGTCTCTGAACTGGCAGCAGTGACTTTATCCAGTAGGGCTTGGTTATTGGTAAATGCTCCGGTAGTAATCTCACCTAGAGCAGTCACGCAAGCACCTGTCAACGTGGCAACATCCACAATACGCTTGGCGCCCTGTTTTTTTGCATAACAAATAGCGTCGGCTAATGTTAGTCGACCTTCGGCATCGGTGTTTTCAATTTCAATCGTTTTACCGTTCATAGCTGTCACAATATCCGCCGGTTTCAGGGCGGTACCACTGGGCAGGTTTTCGGTTGCCGCTACAATTGACATAACATTGATTTCAGGATTGAATCTAGCGATAGCGCTTATTGCTGCTATGACGGAAGCTCCTCCTGCCATATCGCTCTTCATATCTCCCATATTCTCAGATGGCTTTAGAGAAATACCTCCGGAGTCGAAGGTAATACCTTTCCCTACCAGTGCAATGTCGATTGTTCCGGAGTTTCTTCCCTTGTATTTCAACACAATGAATTTGGGAGGATGCTTACTTCCTTGAGCGACTCCCAACAAAGCGCCCATTCCGAGTTTCTTCATTTGCTCTCGTTCCAGCACTTCAATCAGGAGGCCATATTCTTTGGCAATTTTCTTCGCTTCTGCCGCCATATCGGTCGGTGTCATATAGTTGGATGGCTCATTGACCATATCGCGTGCCAGATTTACCGCTTCAGCCATGATTTTGCTCTCATTGATTCTGTGCTGGATAGCTGTTTTAGCAGTTTTATTTTGACTGACGATGATCAACTGCTCTATATCATTTTTCTCAGAACCCCCGGTAATATATTTTTGAAAACTGTATGAACCCAGAATGGCACCTTCGGTGATTGTCTGGACTGAAGTCTGTACGGTTATACCACTAACACCGGCTCCCAGGGTTGTGGTAGCAATGCTCCTTACTCCCTTTTTGCGCAGGTTATTGAAGGTTTCAGCGATAGCAATACGGATTTTATCAGGTGTCAGCTCTTGAGTTTTCCCCAAACCAACGATTGCCACTTTATCAGCGGGTAATTTATTGAGGCTATGAATGACAGTAACTTCACTTAATTTACCTTTAGTTTCGCCTTGCTGGATTAATTTACTGATTTCGCCGCCCAACATTTTATCGGCATCGGCTAAATCGCCCTGCAGTTTTTTCACACCTTCGAAAATGCCGAGTAAAATGGCGTCTGCTTTGATTTTGCCAAGTTCACCGATTTTAACATTAATCTCCACTTATACCTCCGTTTTGCGGAAGCCATTTACCTTCATATTTTTTGTATAGTAGGGAATGGTTTTCCATCTGTGGCAAATGCGGTTTTGCCTTCTGGGTAGTCATGCGTTATCCAGAACAGGAAAGTGTTTTTCTCAAGACGACGGTCAGGGATAGAGACGGTGTTTTGCCGCAAGACATCGATTTGCAATAAACACCGACCTTTAGAAACCAACTGCGCAGTTTCCACAGTATGACTATTATATCATCCTTTGCCCATTTTTCTAGGTAATATTTGTTCACAATATAGCTAACTTGATACATTGTAAGGATATACTGGGGATGCAAAAGGTTGCACGATGAGTTTTTTACAGCTAGCTGAAATATGACATACTTATTTTGCTTGGATGCTAGCTATTTCCGACTTTCCCGTTTCCGTTGACGGAGACCAATTTGCACCCATGGACTGCATCCGCATTCAGTTGTTGGATGTTACCATCTTTGACACTGACTGCGGCATCGCTGACTTCAGAACATAAAATATTGTTTAGTTGGAGGGTCCCAATAGAACCGTCTTGGTGCGATAGCAAGCTTTCCAAACGGTTCGCGTAGACGCCGTTCATGAATAGGTCATTAATCTTAGCCCCCTTGATGGTTTCGATAAGACAACCTTTCTGTGGCGTATCAGCAGATTTTATGATTTCAACATTACGTACAATCAATTTATCGACAAAGCCGTTGAGTAATATATAGCTTGCGTCTTCAAGCGTCCTTTTCTTTTCGAGAATATAAAGACCGTAGCTGATATTTGCAGGTTTTGCATTAGTCTCGTAAATATGGAGTCCATCGAATATCAGACTCTTGATATCGGGTATGTTTGAGTCCAGCAGGTCTCTCTCGAATTGGAATATCTTCCGGTTATCGATTGGTTGGTGATGAGAGATATTGCATAGGGTCAGACTCTCGATTTTGCCTCCGACGTGGAAGAGAAACGGGGGCCAGGGTTTTGCAAGTGTATCCGATTCTGTCTGCCGAACGTCAATGGTATCGAAAATTATATTCCCGAAATTGCCGTAAACCGTTTCATTTTTATCTTTACTAACTCTCGGGTCGATTATTATCCAGGGATTGATAAAGAAGGCATACCACCGATATGTTCCGGTAACATTCTTGATAACTACTCTGTCCAATCGTGATGTCACAGAGAGGAGACGGATTCCCTGGAGTGCATTATTGAAGAATACACCATCGATCAATACATCTGTGATGTCTCCTGTACTTGCCCAGGGAGAAAAAAGGCCGTCATCTGCGTTCAATGCGATAAAATCGTCCCATGAGTTGCCCTGGATATTCCGCATTGTCAGGAATTGCCCGGGTCCTTGTATGTGAATACCATCCTGGTTGCCATGCTGTCGTTCATAAGGACTACCGAAACTTCTATCTTCGGCGTAATGTTTATATTCCCGGTACAAACCATCTTCAGGACAATCGATTGAGATGTTTTCCATGTTCACGCGGTACCAGTTTGTCATATGGATTGCGAAAGACTTCTGGTTTCGAATGGTGACATCACGGATGGTCAGGTTTTCCACGCCGAAAAATTCCAAGGCTGTTACGATGTGCCAGGATGTCCAACCCGGCGCCGGCCCGGAGGATAAGGGGAAGACGCTAGGTCTCGTTTCCATTTGCGTATGATGTAGTTGATTCGGAGAATTGTGATTATAAGTTCCTCCCAAAAGTGTGATGTTTTTGTCCTGACGCTCTTTCCCGTTCGGGCGGGCGTTTCTCAGAATGGAGCGGTTCGAGTATGAAATAAGGAAGAATCCACAGGATGAATTAAGACATTCGATTGTGGTATTGGAATGGACACTCAAACCGTGGACTAATGCCGGCCCGTCGAGTATCAAATGCAAACTCCCCAATTCAGGTGCCATGTTTAGCACTGCTTGCAGTGCTTCCGTATCATCTGTTCCGCCACCGTTAATGACGTCACTATCGAGTTTGGCACCAATCTGGCTGGCATAAAAAACATGCTTGCTTATGGAATGCTCTATTTTCTTAACCATGCGCTCTTCCTTCAAAATAACATTGTAGTATTGAGATTATACCAATATTTTTTCAAAGGCGTCATTGTTCTCTGTGCCGTGCGTTAGCTAGTGAAACTGGTATTTGTCGAGAGTTAAGGAGGGATTTTTTTAAGTCGTTCAATCTTCCGGATAGAAGGCTAATCCCAATGTTCCCGTACCGCAGGCATAGCCCATAATCGGGCTAAATTCACTAATCCATAGCTCCGTGCAGTTAAATTCTTCAGAGACACGTTTTTTCAATTTCTCCGCTTCTTCTGGGGCATAGGCATGAGTTACTGACATATGAACCGGTTTCTTGCCGACTATCCCCTTCGTTTTCCTGATTAATAATTCGATCCCGTTTGCCCGGCTTCTAGCTACTCCGCAGAAATTAACACCTCCGGACACATTTAATAGTGGTCTGAGATGAATCAGTGAACCAGCCATAGATGCTATTTTGGGAACACGGCCTGAGCGATATACGTGACGGATTGTATCTAAAAGTACCAGCGCGTTTACCTTGTTTTTTATTTGCTCAGCTATTTTGATGACCTCGGTTAACTCTTTTCCTTCTTCTGCCGCTTTGGCACTTGCTAAAGCAATAAAGCCCTCCGCGGCAGTCGCTGTACATGAGTCCATTACTTCAATTAGTATTCCCGGAAACTCAGTCTTGGCATATTCCTTAGCTAAGCGTGCGGCATTAACGGTGGTGCTGAGTTTATTCGAGAGTGTAATGCACAGGATAGCACTTGCCTGTTTGCTGGCTTCTTTGAAAGCCTCCAAAAAATCCGTTGGCGGTGGAGTCGAGGTGTTAAATACATCGGGGTTCTTCAAAAAAAGTTCGTATGCCTCGTTCGGTGTGATGTCTACCCAGTCCCCATATACTTTACCGTAATAGACGATTTTGAGAGGTACGATACCGATGGAATAACGTGTCGCTAGTTCTTTGGTAAGGCAGGCGACACTGTCCGTAATAATAGCTACTTTTCTCGGTGAATTGTTTGTCATGATTTTTTGTCCTGTTATTCGTATTATTATGAGTTGGTTCTTTCCTTCACCTTGTGTTCTATGAAGGCAGGCACTAATAAAAGACTCAATATTAGTACGATGAGTATGACAGAAGAAGCAATCCCTACTCGGTTACCTGGTAGAATTACTACCAGGGGTGTCACCAGTCCGGAGATAGTAAGAGCTGTTATTCTGAGCCATCGTTGTCTCACACGAATAATTAATGCTACCGATAGAGCTAATATCAGGAAAGTCAAGCCTGTCCACGGGGCAAAATCATAAAGGAAATTAATTTTGAAGCTGGGGAAAATTGTTTCTTGTTTTGTTACTAGGAACCAGCCTACGAATGTGGGTATCGGCAAGAGCATTAGAGCACTGTACACCCAATCGCGCCTCATGAATTTAATGGCGATGAAGCAGGAGAGCCATACGACCAACGGTATATAGAGCAAGAGTGTTATCCATGCTAACCCGCTGGGTAAGTAGAGTAGAGAAACTCCTGCCGCTGCCACCGGCAGTAAAGAATAACTGAGCCAGGGGAATATCCATGTCGGTTTGCCATGATACCAGCCATACAGTCCGATGGCTAGGACTATAGCGAAGATAACCGGCAACCAGATGATTCCTCCCAGCCAGCGGAGGGCAAATAGAAGCGCAAAAAACAGATGTGGCATTGCCGCTAATAATGCTTGACGCCAGGTACCATGGCTATAAACTTCGTAAAATTGGTGAGCTACTACTTTCGCAGGTCCGAGAAGCTTGAGACACTTCTCCATAGCTTCCTTTTCCGTGAGGCCGTTGCTTTGCAGTTCTTGACAACTGTCCTCGACATGCGCTTCTAACTCCCGAATAACGTCTTTTTCGTAACTCGGTTCGAGGCGTAGACTCGTTTTAAGATTCCGGATATAGCGATTTAATTCTACTTTCATGCCAGTACCTCATATCAGGCACTAACAGGTCGAATAATCAGATTCATTGCCGATAAGAAATCCAGCCACTGGACTCGTCTCTTCGCTAGACTTTTGTATCCCTTCTCGGTGATGTGATAGTAGCGTCTTTGTCGCCCGACGGCGGTTGTTTGCCATTTACCATCAAGCAGTCCTGATTTTTCCAGACGGTGAAGGGCAGGGTAAAGTGTCCCCTCTTTGAATTTGAAATAGCTGCGACTTCTTTCCTCGAGTTCCTTGATTATCTGGTAGCCGTACATCGGCTGTTGATACAACAAACAAAGCAGAAGAGAATCGATACTCCCAGTTACCAGGTTACTTTGCCGTTCCATCTCACTTGCCTCATTTATACCTAGCTTGGCTAGGTAATAGTAGTATAGTTCCGTTCAAAAAGCTTGTCAATGAAAATGTCACAATTATTTGCGGCTCAGGAGACACTGTTCAGTATTACTCTGGCATCAACTGCGATAGCGCCATCCTTATAAGCAAAGATAGGGTTCAAATCCAGCTCTTTGATTTCCGGAGTCTTCTCCACAAAGTCGGAGACCGTAAGCAACATATTTTCCAGGTTCTCGATGTCTACCGGTTCAGAGCCTCGATAGCCTTGAAGCAAGGGCAACCCTTTGATTTCACGGACCATTTCTTTCGCATCTTGCCTGGTCAGAGGCACTATCCTGAGTGACACGTCCTTCAAAATTTCTACTAAGATGCCGCCCAGACCGAACATCAAGACGGGCCCGAATTGGGCATCCTGTGACATACCGATGATAACTTCGACTCCGGGGCGAGCCATTTTCTGTACAGAAACGCCCTCGATTTTCGCATTAGGGAATGCTTTTTTGATGGCTTTCATAATATCGTCGCAGGCTTTACCTACTTCATTTTCTGTTTTCAGCCCCAATTTCACACCACCGGCATCGCTCTTATGTACTACATCGGAGGAAGCTATCTTCAGTACCACCGGGAAACCGAGTTTCCGGCTGATTGCTATCGCTTCTTCTCTGGTAGTTGCCAGTCTGGTGTCAACCACGCTTATACCGGCTCCTTTCATTAGTTCTTTAGCTTCTATCTCTGTCAGCAAAGTTCTATCTTCTTTCCTTGCTTTGGCAATAATCTGTTGCGTGGTCATAAATCATTCCCTCCGTTCTCAACTCAATCGCTTAAAATATTAACCTTGTCTGTTTTTATAATAGCAAATCAACCGATTTCACTGTCAGATTTCAGTAGCGTTTGAACTCTATCGATAATACTTTATCAGTATTCCCGGTGATTTTCACCCGTTCATCTATTCGATAACCGACTACCCAGATAATCTGCTCAGAGGAAGAGACGATGGGTATTCTGGGGCGCCAGTCGCGAGGGATTCTGGCATCGAGCATAAATTCACCAATTTTTTTCATATTTTTCATCCCTAGCGGTTGAAAGCGGTCGCCACGGCGGCGGGGATGTACGGTTAATTTTTTGCCAACAGCGGCGTAATCTAAATAAGCGGTAAAAGCATCCGTTTTAGGCTTCATCTGGTTGCGTTTGATAATGCTCGTTCTAATATGCCAACCCGGAACGGCAGTCTCGCCGGGGACTTTAAGAACATACTCTTCAGTAAGAGGGGAAAATGGCGATAATACCGTCGGGTCTTTTCCCAAGATATATTGACCGTAATCGATGGCAAAAACGAGCCCATATGGTAAATCGAAACGTTTGCCTGCCGGTTTGTGCAGAGCCTTCATTATTTCTTCGATATGTCGTCCTTCGATGTCACGAAGAGTTCCCAATAATGCTTCAATCGATAACCTGAGGAGATGCCGTTGTATGCTGGGTGACAGTTCGAGGAAACCTTGCTTATCCAGCGTAATGGTCTTGCCTTGTTTGAGGGCAAGCTTTTTTTGAAGACGACTAGCTTCCTCTTCGAGAAAGGCGATGTCATCATCGGCAATACGGGCAGTACGGAGTAAAGACTCGACTACCTGCGGGTTATATTTTTTCATTAAAGGTAACAGTTCGAGCCGAACCCCGTTTCTCATTGGAACAAGTGAAAGATTAGTGGTATCGAGACGGGGGTGAAGTCGGTGTTTGGCGCAATATGCGGCTGTCTCGTCGCGTGTCACTTTGAGCAGGGGACGTACCACTATCAGATTTTTGCCGTCAGATTGCCATCTGCCTCTGGCTTTCAAACCGCGGAGGCCCCTGATGCCTGTACCTCTGATCAGGTGTAAAAGAATCGTTTCCACATGGTCGTCCATGGTGTGTGCTATTGCCACACGGTCGATGCCAATGGATTCCGCCACCCCGGACAGGAAATTATATCTTACTTCGCGGGCAGCTTCTTCCATAGAAGTCCTGTGTGCTTTCTGATAAGCACGAACATCGCATTGTCCGATAGTTACAGGGATACCGAGTTTTTTAGCCAGTTCGGCAACATATCGGGCGTCGGCTTCGGATTCGGTACCGCGAAGACAGTGGTCGAGGTGCGCTACGTGCAAATCGATACCCAATTCAACCTGCAACCCTTTGAGGATATGTAGAAGACAGACAGAGTCCTGTCCGCCGGAAACTGCCACTAGAAGCATGTGTTGTGGCGTAATCAGGCGATGCTTTTTAATGAAGCTCAGGGTCTTCTGTTCTAAGGATAGGGAAGTTATTTTTCTCACGGACATAAATTCTTACTCAGGAAATAGGATTGATTCCTCATATTTTGTTTATTTTAGTGTGCCCAGAATCAATTTGGTACGCCGTATCGATTTCGGGTATTCTGTAAATCCCATAGCAGCGGCAACTTGCTCAGGTCTTCCTGAACCGCCCTCATCGCATCTCAGCCTCATACCCAACGTGCAGGATGAAGGCTGGTATTCTATAAACCAGATATCATCGATTAGTGCCCTTAAATCATAATTGCGACGGCCGGTGTCTCGCTCGTGGTACCAGGGCAAGCTTTCCAGAGAAAGCAAATGGTCGATGTCGGTTTTGATTTCCTCTTCATTCTTATTGGTATTCACTTCTACCTGATATTGTGTGAAGCGTACTTGAGATTGCAGGGATGGTACGTTCGAGCCGATAGGGGATGTTTCAAGTATCTCAAGTCCGGGGGGCAATTGATGATTAACAGCATCTGTGAACCAGTGAGGTGAGACTGCCCTTGTGACAAAAATATCCATTAGCTCGTTATCTGCAGTCACTCCGACTGATAACGGCACTGCCAGTGAAATTTTGGGATGCGGTGTGAAACCCTCCGAGTATTCCAGCGGAATTTGAGCGCGTCGCAATATCCTAATCCAGAGACGGATAATATCCAGATGGGAAATGAATTTCAGCTCTTTGCCGCGGCTGAATCTGATTCGTAATCGTAGCATGGCTCTCCCTATTGCCAATTCGAAGTTATTACCGGCAGCATGGAAAGCGATGGTTACAGTCTTGGAATATTCACCACTCAGATTCCTTCCCATATAAAAGGAAATGAACCACACTGGGGTAACCTAATTGCCCATCAAATCGGAATGTCGACCCGGATTATTTAAATCTTGGTTCTAGCTTACTTTGTTGATTGCTTTTTAGCCTTGAGTTTTGTTGCCTCCAGAGCCTCAATTATTGCCTGCTCCTTTGCCGAGTCAGCCTTTCTTATTGCTTGGTATCTGGCTGATTGTTCGATATCATCAGCAATGCGTTTCTCCGTTCCCTTGATTTCCTTTGCTTTCGAAGTTTTTTGAATCGCCTCTTCTCTTCTCTGGTCAGCTTTTTTTATTGCTTCGTACCGTGTCAATTGCTTGATTTCCTCAGTGGTAAGTTTCTCTACACCTTGGTCTTCTTTTAGTGATTGTTTTTCATTGTCTGTCATCAATCTACCTCTCAACTAGTGTAGGGTCATCTAATCTAAAGAGCGACTAATAAATCGGTAGTTTCATCGGGGATGGGGTAGGAAAAGCGTTACCATTTCCGTTAGTATTGACTTAGTAATAGTGTCAGGTCGAGGCTAAAAACCCGATGCTATGCGGTTATGCTCAATAGTCAGACGCAATTACTTGCTTGACGCTGTCTTTGTCGCATTACTCCGTACATTGCTCTGTTTTGCTTTTATCCTAGCTCTTACCAAACGATTGAGTTTGTGTCTTGCAGAATTGCTCATTTTAATTACTGACCAGTTTCCTCTACTTATGATTACCAACTAAAGTTGGTTAATTGCATCATCTTAGATATTGCTAAAGGATTGTGTTTTAATCATATATATAGAAGCCATAAATGTCAATTAGGACTGTAGGCAGGCAGAAATATTCTGTAACTGAACAAAAGGACCTATCGTTACTGCCTTTGAGCTATTGCCAGTACAAAGGAAATGAGGAATGACAAAGCCATTACCATGAAAAATGGCAAATCCACAAATCAAGGATCTGTCTGAGTTGCGGGACTAAAATATTCCGAATCGGTAAGGCATAGTTAGTTTCTTGATATCTGTTCTTATATTAGGCTGGATATTTTTATCCAGCCTAATGCATTAAATCCCTAATAAATTATGGAGAGAATATGAGTGCCCGGGGCAAAGACGGAAAATGAAATTTGTTCGTAATGCAGCGAGTTTAAAAGCCGGATGCACCCTTGAGCTGCCCAACACAAATGATGCACAACGTCCATAGTCTAGTATTTGAAGTGAACAAATATCCTACCAAAATTCTTATCGTCTTTTTCCAGGCGATGATATAGTTTTTTTACTTCCGGCTGGAGCAAGAATCGTAAAACACGTTTCTTCAGTTGTCCCGACCCCTTACCGGGAATAATCTCGACCAAGGCAACCTTTTTCTTTAGGGCTTCCGTGATAACCCGATTGAGTTCCTCATCAATTGCCATACCTTTATTAAAAATGTCATGTAAATCTAATACAATCTTCGCCAATGAATGATACCTCTTTGAGAAGCTTCGCTAATTATTACTTCAGAATGTTAATCAGTATTCCCGACGGATGTCCACATTCGGTGAGGAATATAATCAGGTTTTAATTTCTTTAACTCGGCCTACGAGACCGTTTTCTAATCGGACTTTTATACCATGGGGATGAACGGCAGAACTGGTTAAAATGTTTTTAACTATACCTTCAGTTAATTTTCCGGATGATTGGTTTGCCTTTAACACTACCATGACACGCAGGCCCGGCTTGATGTTTACGCGGTTGTTTCCGCTCATACTACCGATCCCTCCTCTTATTCCGAGAAACCATCATGTCTCTCCCAAGACTTTTCGGGTTGATAATGACTATTTCCATGTGGCTTCAGAAAATTGGTTATCTAATTTACTGTACCACTTTACCGGGGATACCGAAAGGGAATGTGAAATTCTGTGCATAAGGTATAATATAAATGGAACTATAAGAGAGAAGCGAAGATAATTTCGTTATGAGGGTGGTTCATGGGGCAGATTAAGATATCCGCATCCTCGACCGGCATTATGGTTCTTTATGCTTAAACGAAGACAGGCAAGAACTAACCGTTTTCACTTTCGGTAGTCATTGACACCTACTGGAGTGGCCAATAAACTGCATTAACCCACCTCAGTATCTTCCCAAATGGTGTTTCTCGTAGAGACCAACTCTCCCCCGTCGCCACCACTCTCGAGTTTCATCAAAAGCGGGTTCCAGCCTTCTAAGAGTACCGCATACCTAATTTTAGAATAGTGAGTCTGTTTTTCTCCTTATGCTATAATCAAAGCACATGAAAATACTGGGCATCGAAACGTCCTGTGATGAAACCGCTGCCGCTGTGGTTGAAGACGGCTTAAAAATACTTTCTAATGAGATTGCTTCGCAGGTAGAAATACATGCGCGTTACGGCGGTATCGTTCCTGAGGTCGCTTCACGTCAGCACACATTGAGCATCGTTCCTATCATTCAATCAGCAATGAGTAAAGCTGGGGTCGGTTGGCAGGATTTGGATGCTATCGCTGTCACCAATGGACCTGGTCTGGCAGGCTCCCTGCTTACCGGCGTCAATACCGCCAAGGCTATCAGCCTGGCATGGAATCTGCCACTCATCGGCATCAACCATTTGGAAGGTCATATCTATGCTAACTGGCTCACCGATAATAAGCCGGAGTTCCCCTTGGTGTGTCTGACTGTTTCCGGTGGGCATAGTGACCTTGTATTGATGAAAGGGCATGGCGATTACACTTTGCTGGGGCGAACACGTGACGATGCTGCAGGGGAAGCCTTCGATAAAGCCGCCCGTCTGCTGGAATTGGGTTACCCTGGGGGACCTGTAATTGAGAAAGCCGCTGCTTCCGGAAAGGCTACTATTCCACTCCCCAAATCATGGATTAAGGGTACCAATGATTTCAGTTTCAGCGGCATCAAAACGGCTCTTCGGCGGCTGGTGGAAGAAGGAGGGATAATCAACAAAGCCGATGCCGCGGCCAGTTTTCAATCGGCAGTTGTTGAAGTTCTGGTCGGCAAGGCAATTTCCGTTGCTCAGGAATATGATGCCTGCCAGATTTTACTAGCTGGCGGGGTTGCCGCCAATAAACATTTACGCCAGAAACTAGTTAATGATTCCCCTCTACCGGTGTTTATTCCTCCGATGATACTGTGTACCGATAACGCTGCGATGATTGCCGCCTGCGGTTATTACCGTTTTCAGGCGGGTAAGACCAGCGATTTGTCTCTGGATGTCATACCTGATTTGAAATTGGCTTGAGATAAGAGACATTCCTCGCCTCTTCCCTGAGTACACCATCTTTTATAACAATGGAGCAATCCCTGTTGCCACCGTGCCGAATTCACCTCCGTAGTTTTTAACCCGAATTGTGTTCTCAGATGCCTCTCTATGGCATTCTCTTGTATTACAGGATAAGTGTGATAGAGGGCAAAAGCTTTTTGCCCGAGTTCTTCTTGATGTGTCTGACAACTCCATGCGCTGACGAATGGTAATAGTACATTAACGACAATATCAGCAGCTCTCGATTGACCGATTAACCAGGGACTTAACTGCCATGTATTCCCGAAATCGAACTGGTTTGCCCAGTAATCGTCTCCTGAGACCATAAGTCCTTCTTCCAGATTATAATGAGCCTTTTCCATGGGCGTTTCTCTGGCAAGTTCGACTAATTCTGATAGTATTCCTTTCTCTCTGTAACGTAATACAAGTTGGCTCATTCCTGCCAGACGCCGTAAAGGTGAATTTGCCGGTCTGGTCCTGAAAAGTTTCCAATCAGTAAACGGCATTGTGTTATGACTCCCTGAGATTTGCCATATGTTTTCCAGTTCGTTTACCCAAGGTGTGTCCGTAACCTGTTGACTGAATGTTTGTCTTTGTGAAGGTAAAAGCCAGGCCGTGCCCAAAAACTTTGCTTGCAGCAAATGCATGAGGCATTCTTCGTAGGTTTCGTTGCCATCGAGTATCGATGCTATCGCCGGCAAAGGGATTCTTCCCGCTAACTCCAGAAATGGTACCTGATTCCTAGCATATCCTAGTGCCTTCATAATACCGTGGTACAGGCATTGTCCTGCTTTCATATATTTCAGTTCTGTTTGGAACCCTGATACTTTTTCATCGAATCGCATATTGCCGGCCTTATCTAATAGCTCTAATAAATTATCCCTGTAATATACAGCGACTCTTGTGCAGGGGACCGTGCAGGTAGTTTCTGAACATGGTGAGCAGCCGAGATTCGTATCTTCGTATTTATCCGGGGCAATGATAGGGATGGTGTTACCATTTTCCAGATTGGTAGGGCTCAAGTCATTGTGCCGCATCATGACGTATAAAATTATTCCGTTATACGCCGGATTATGGTGATGTCCGTGTGTTTGCCAATCGCATGATTTTACATGGACTTCGACGTTTCCTTTGATGAGATGTTACCCGATTGTAATCACGGCATCCTGGAAATCCGCACCAGCTCCATCGCTGACCCGCCCCGGGTAAATTATCGTCAGCGGTTCACCTGTCTCAGTAATCAATTCGCATCGGGACGATATTAAATTCTGCCAGACTCTGGTCACATGGCTTTCGGTGATATCCGTTTTCAAGGTAATTCTTCCCGTCTCTTCTCATCAACGATTGCTGATATATTGCACGTTTGCGGGTGATATATCAAGCTGTATGGTTTTGTTTACTACTTTTCTACGGTGTGTTATAATTTGTTGAGCTTAAAAGACTATAGAAAATAATACAGGAGTACGATTTGGACAAAGCCGTGAAACAGCAAGTCATCGAGCAATACGGACAGAGTAAGCGAGATACAGGCTCCCCAGAGGTTCAGGTTGCGATACTCACCGAGCGGATAAATGAACTTACTTCGCATGCCGCCGGTAATAAGCACGATTATGCCACTCGCCGTGGTCTTCTTCGTCTGGTTGTCCAGAGGAGAAGGTTATTGTCTTATCTGAGTAAAAAAGATGCCGATCGCTATAACAAACTTATTCGAAGTCTCGGATTGCGCAAATAGCGCTCTTGTCAGGAGGAATCTTTGTTAACACCCCAATCTTTTCAATGTGAGGTCGGTGGCAGGGTTCTCATTATTCAAACCGGAAAGCTAGCCACTCAAGCAACCAGTTCAGTAACCGTCAGCTATGGAGAAACCGTTGTTCTGGTGACTCTTTGTGTTAGTCCTGAAGCCAGAGAAGGTGTGGACTTCTTACCACTTACGGTCGATTATGAAGAAAGACTATACGCCGCCGGTAAAATCCCCGGTGGTTTTATTCGTAGAGAAGGTCGTCCCAGCCAGGAAGCAACACTGGCAGGGCGTTTGACTGACCGTCCCCTCAGACCGCTGTTGCCTAAAACTTGGCGGCGGGAAATACAAATCATTAATACCGTTCTTTCTGCCGACCAAGAGAATGACCCCGATTTACTGGCTATCATCGGGAGTTCCGCAGTATTGATGCTGTCGGCAATCCCCTTTGACGGACCGGTTGGGGCGGTACGTGTCGGTTATATCAATGAAGAAATGGTATTGAATCCGACGCTTGCTCAGCTTGAGGATAGTGAACTTGACCTGACTGTCGTCAGTACTAAAGACACTATTGCTATGGTAGAAGCCGGTGCTAAAGAGGTCTCGGAAGATATCGTTCTGGAGGCTATCCACTTTGCTCACGAAGCCAACCAGTCTATCATCAAACTTCAAAACGAGATACGTCAAGCATTGGGCAAACCCAAAGAACCGGTGCCTGTTCATGAGATACCCCCGGAAATTATCGCCGCTGTTTCTCAGATTACCGATGAGAAACTGGCGTCAGCCCTTTTTAAATCGGATAAACCGGAACGGGAAGCGGCTACCGATGCCCTTGTGGCGGAGATTGTCAGTAAACTCGGCGAACGATATCCTAAAGAAGAAATTCTCGCTGTTTTTGATAAACAGGTCAGGAATTTACTCAGGAACAGTATTCTGGATAAAGGCAAACGTGTTAGCGGGCGCGGCATAGATGAATTACGGAATATCAGTTGTGAAGTAGGTATTCTTCCCCGCACTCATGGTTCAGGATTATTCAATCGCGGCCGGACACAGGTGCTTACTATTGCTACCCTCGGCTCGCTGAGGCAGGAACAACAGCTTGACGGACTCGGAATCGAAGAATCCAAACGATTTATGCATCATTATAATTTCCCGCCGTTTTCTACCGGCGAAGTGAAAAGAATCGGTAACCCCGGACGTCGCGAAATCGGACACGGAGCACTAGCAGAACGAGCATTGACGCCGGTTATCCCTAAAAACGAGGAATTTCCTTATACTATCAGGCTTGTTTCCGAGGTGCTCGGTTCGAATGGTAGTACTTCGATGGCAAGTACTTGTGCCAGCACTCTTGCTTTGATGGATGCCGGCATTCCTATCAAGAGACCTGTGGCAGGTATTTCCATCGGACTGGTCACCGGCGATAACAACCGTTTTAGTCTTCTGACGGATATCGAAGGAATCGAGGACAATTACGGTGATATGGATTTCAAGGTAACAGGTACCACCGAAGGTATCACTGCCATACAACTGGATACGAAATTAAAGGGTCTGAAGTTTGAAATTTTCGGAGCGACTTTTGATAAAGCCAAAGAAGCACGGCTGAAAATTCTGGATATTATGAACCGGACTATCAGTGCCAGCCGCCCGGAAGTTAGCCGTTATGCCCCACGTATGTATAAGATGAAGATTGATGCCGACAAAATCGGAGTGGTTATCGGTAGTGGCGGTAAAACTATCCGTGCTATTACCGATGAAACTAAAGCCACCATCGATATTGATGATGACGGAACAGTAATCATCGGCGCTACGGAAGAAGCCTCTGCCCGTCGTGCCATCGAAATTATCGAAGGTTTGACTAAAGAGATTGAAATCGGTACCATCTTTACCGGCAAAGTAACTCGATTGCTTCCTTTCGGTGCTTTCATCGAAATTCTACCTGGCAAAGAGGGTATGATCCATATCAGTGAATTGGCAGACCATCGTGTTGCTAATATCGAGGATGAAGTAAAAATCGGTGACGAAATCACCGCCAAAGTTATCCGAAACGAGGATGGTAAAATCGCTCTATCCCGCAAAGCGGTTTTCGAAAAAGCATCTCTGTCAGGAACAAACGGTGAAGGACAATCGGCGCCGCATCATAATCATCCGCCAAGACAAGAGCACGGAACACAGCCGTCACCACGCCCCCAGCCTCCGCAAAAAAACAACCGTTGGGGATAGAGGAGGCATGATATGAAGCCAATCACCGTCGTTGTCCATGGAGCAATGGGTAAAATGGGCAGAGAGGTGGTTAATGCTCTTTGCCACGAAACGGAAATCAAACTCATCGGCGCGGTGGATATCAATATTTCCCAGAGTTATCTGATATTGCCCGATGGTTCAGGAAAAGTCCTGCTTTCCTCTGATTTGGAAAGTTTGCTGACCGATTTGAAACCGGATGTGATGGTTGATTTCTCTATTGCTAAAGCTGCAATACCGGCATTTCAAATTGCTATCAAGAAAAAAGTTCATGTGGTAAGCGGCACTACAGGTTTCACGAATGCTGACCTAGCAGAGATAGGCAAATTGGCCAAGGCTAATGATATCGGAGTTATCATTGCTTCTAATTTCGCACTTGGTGCCGTAATAATGATGCACCTTGCAAAAATTGCCGCCAGATACTTCGATAATGCAGAAATTATTGAACTTCACCATAATATGAAAGCCGATGCTCCCTCGGGTACGGCACTTTCTACTGCCAGAGCAATGGCACAGGCAAAGGGTAAACCATTTAACAGACCTCCTGTGGAGAAAGGTGATATCCTCCCAAGCCGTGGGGAACAGGTAGAGGGGATTTCGATTCACAGTGTTCGCCTCCCTGGATTGCTGGCACATCAGGAAGTGCTTCTTGGGACCACAGGGCAAACGTTGAGCATTCGTCATGACACTATTGGCAGAGATTGTTATATGTCTGGAGTAATGCTATCGATTAAGGCAATAGTTAAACTCAAGGGATTAACTATTGGGTTGGGACCTATTCTTGGCCTGGAAGGATAGGTAGTGATAATGAAGCGTTACAATGTGGCCATCGTTGGTGTCACGGGTTTGGTCGGGCAGGAATTCATCAAAATACTCGGCCAGCGTAATTTCCCTTTGGAGTCGGTTCGTTTGTATTCCTCCGACCGCTCTGCCGGCAGGAAGCTTTTTGTAAACCATAAAGAAGAAGTTGTTCAGGAAACATCCCTGGAGTCTTTTCGTGGCATAGATATCGTCTTGTTTTCCGCAGGTTCGGAAATCAGCCGTTACTACTCGCCGGTGGCTGTGCAATCGGGTGCAGTGGTGATTGATAACAGCAGCGCTTTCAGAATGGATAAGGAAGTGCCGCTGGTCATTCCGGAGGTGAATCCCGAGGATATCAAATTACATAAAGGGATTATTGCCAACCCAAATTGCTCCGCGATTCAACTGGCGGTAGTTCTGCATCCACTGCATAAAGTTAATCCCCTTAAGCGTATTATCGTCGATACCTATCAATCTGTCTCCGGTTCCGGTTTGGAGGCAATCGACGAATTAACCACCCAATCACGGCAGGTTCTGGATGGGCAGTTAGCAGTTACCAAAGTCTATCCGCATCAGATTGCTTTTAATCTGTTACCAGAGATAGATGTTTTTCTGGATACCGGTTACACTAAAGAAGAGCGGAAGTTAATGGAAGAAACCGGTAAAATAATGCATACTCCTGAAATCGCTATCTCAGCAACCTGCGTGCGTGTGCCGGTATTTATCGGTCATAGCGAGGCGGTACATGTGGAGTTTACGCATGTAATTTCTCCGGAAGAAGCCCGCCAGATACTTTCGCATTCCCCGGGTATTAAAGTATTGGATGACCCTACGGTTAGTCTCTATCCTCAACCATGGTCGGTTGCCGGAACTGACGAGTGCTATGTCGGGCGTATTCGTCAAGATGTTTTTCATAAGAATAGCTTGGCAATGTGGATTGTTGCTGATAATATTAGAAAAGGTGCGGCACTGAATGCAATTCAGATTGCCGAAGAAATGATAAAGAGGGGTTGGCTTATCCCCGGAGGCTAGTAATATGAAAGAACTCGGCAGGATTATCACGGCGATGGTAACTCCTTTTGATAAGAAAGGCGAAGTTGATTATGCGCAGGCAAAAAAATTAGCTCTGGCATTATTGTCGTCGGGTAGTGAGGGACTGGTAATTGCCGGCACTACCGGTGAATCGCCCACACTCATACATGAGGAAGAATTACGCCTTTTCGCGGAAGTCAAAAAAGCTGTGGGTAATAAAGGTTCCGTCATTGCTGGCACCGGTAGCAACAGTACCGCTGAGGCGCTGGAGTTTACCAAAGGTGCTGAGAAAATCGGAGTCGATGCCTGTTTATTAGTTGTTCCTTATTACAACAAACCGACTCAAGATGGTTTGTATCGGCATTTTAAGGCAATTGCCGAAAGTACCAGTTTGCCGTGTATTCTCTACAATGTACCTTCACGCACGATAACCAATCTTACTGCGGAGACGACTATTAAGTTAAGCCGAATCCCCAATATTGTTGGTATCAAGGAAGCTAGTGGTAATATGGAACAAATTACCAAAATTATCGGGGAAGCCAGAGAAGGGTTTCTTGTCTGGAGCGGCAATGATTCCGATACTTTACCGATGTTGTCTCTAGGTGCTTATGGAGTTATCAGCGTGGCTTCTCATCTCGTTGGCAAACAGATAAATAAGATGGTTTACAGCTTCGTTAAAGGTGATACTAAAACAGCGGCTGAAATACACCGGCATCTCCTGCCTTTGGTCAATGTATTATTTGTGATTGCTAACCCTGTACCAGTGAAATATGCTCTCAGTCAGGTCGGGTTCGATGTCGGTAGCCCACGTCCTCCTCTTTATGAGACGGATACGAAAACTGCTGCTATCATCAGTAGTGTGTTGCGGAAATTCAAGACCGACTTACCACTGAAGTAAATACAGCGCTCGATGTAGATTATTCATGGATTCCTCCGTATAGAAGAGCCGCATATCTCGTGATGAGGTTGTTTCCCCTATTAATTACTTTAATCGCCTGTTTAAGATGGCGCATTGTCATTTATTGTCTTGAGCTTTATTATTATAAGTGATGCCTTGCATATTGCAGATAGTACTGAGGAGTGATGTATGGATATAATCAGGCTCTTTTTTGAACCTAAAAGCATTGTTTTAATTGGTGCTACGGATAGAGCCGGCTCCGTAGGGCAGGCCACTCTGGAGAATCTGCTTACAGGCAAGGACAAGCGTCAGGTATATCTTATCAATCCCAAACGAGAGCAAATTATGGGAGCTAAATGCTACCCGAACCTCTCAGCACTTCCGGAAGTTCCAGAGCTCGCTGTCATTGCAACGGCAGCAGAATCTGTCCCCGATGTGGTGGAAGAATGCGGGAAAATAGGTATCAAAGCAATCATCATCATTTCAGCGGGATTCAAAGAGGCAGGGGAAAAAGGGAAAGAGCGGGAATACAGAATCGCCGAATTTGCCCGAAAGTATGGCATGCGGGTTATGGGACCGAATTGTCTTGGCACGATTCGTCCCAGCACCGGTCTTAATGCCACTTTTACCCGCAAGATGACCAAGCCGGGTAAAATTGCCTTCCTTTCGCAAAGTGGTGCTCTCGGCTCTTCAGTTCTTGATTGGGCGATAAACAGGGATATCGGTTTCAGCGCCTTTGTTTCGCTAGGTACGATGCTTGACATCGATTTTGGTGATTTGATTGACTTCTTTGGTGAAGACCCGCAGACCAAGAGTATAATCATTTACCTTGAGTCGTTGGGTAATAATCTTGAGAATGCCAAAAAGTTTATGAGTGCCGCAAGAGGTTTTGCCCGTGCCAAACCAATCATCGTCATCAAGCCTGGAAAATTTCAGGAAAGCATCCAGGCGGCAAAGTCCCACACGGGCTCTATGGTTGGCGATGATGCATATTATAATGCCGTATTCGATAGAGCGGGTGTTGTCCGCGTCCAGGAAATCGGTGACCTGTTCAATTGTGCTTCAATTCTGGATACTGCCATCTTGCCCAAGGGACAGAATCTGGCTATTGTCACCAATGCCGGCGGACCTGCAGTTCTTGCCACTGATGCACTCATCGGTAGGGGGGGCAAACTTGCTCCGCTCAGTAAATCGACCGTAGAGAGCCTGAATCAGGTGTTACCTGCTTACTGGAGTAATTCCAACCCGATAGATATTCTAGGAGACGCAAGTGTTGAGCGATATGTCCAGGCTATCGATATTACTCTTAAGGATCCGGCGGTACATGGTGTTGTTATCATTTATACGCCCCAGGGAGCCGCAAATCCTGTAGAGTTGGCAAAGGCCATTGCCAAAATTGCAAAAAAGAGCAACAAGTCTATTTTGACTGCTATGATGGGAAGTAAAGAAGTCGAGAAAGCACGGAAAGTGTTTTATGACAATAAAGTGCCTACCTATGAATTTCCGGAAGAGGCCATTAGCACCTATATGTATATGTACCATTACGCCAGAAATCTGGGAAATCTTTACGAAACACCGGAAGATGTGCCGCTTGATGTGGGGACGCCCAAAAATCATCTCAAATTGTTGATTCGTAATACGGTACGTGCTGGTAATTCCATACTAAGCGAAGATGACGCGAAGAAATTCCTGAGTACATACCGGATTAATGTCACTCTCCCTCATTTTGCCGATGATGCTAATATGGCGGTAACGGTGGCCTCCGCTGTTGGTTATCCGGTGGTAATGAAGATTCAATCGTCTGATATATCTCATAAGTCGGATGTCGGGGGAGTATGCCTTGACCTAAAATCACCGGATGCCGTGAAAAAAGCTTTTCAGGAAATGATGGATTCCGTTAAACATTATGTCCCCGATGCTCGTATTGAAGGTGTGACAGTCCAGCGGATGGTGAGTGATTACTCTTACGAGTTGATAATCGGTAGTAAAAAGGACCTGACTTTAGGTCCGGTGATTATCTTCGGGCAGGGTGGCACAGAGGCGGAATTCTATAAGGATATTTCCATTGGTTTGCCTCCATTAAATCAACGGTTGGCTCGGATGCTCATTGAACGTACCAATGTTTATAGTATGCTATCGAAGGGATTCCGGAGAAAACCCCCGGCTAATCTGCGGATGCTCGAAGAGACTCTTATAAGATTATCGAACATGGTAGTCGATTTTCCGGAAATAAAGGAATTGGATGTCAATCCTCTGGTCGTTAGCGGCGATACGGTAATTGCTCTCGATGCACGTATTATTATCGATGAAGATGTAGTTAAAAATGGGACACCTGGCGAATATTCGCATTTGATTATTTCACCTTATCCCACGAAATATATCCAGCCCTGGCGGTGCCGGGATGGGCGCTCTGTTTTGCTCAGACCCATCAGACCTGAGGACGAACCGCTGGAGTATGAACTCATCGCCGGGCTTTCTCCCGAATCATCTCGCTTCCGCTTCTTTTATATTATTAAGGATATTAGCCATGATATGCTCAGTCGGTTCTGTAATATCGACTATGCACGGGAGATAGCTATTATTGCCGAATTCACCATCAACGGTAAGAGAAGGAATGTTGGTGTGGGCCGTTTAATCATTCAGTCTAGTGGGGAAACCGGAGAGTTTGCCACTCTCGTTGCCGATGATTTTCAGGATGTCGGTCTGGGGCACAAGCTTACCGATATGCTCATCGGTGTTGCTCAGGAGAGAGGCCTCAAAAATATGTACGGCATTGTTCTCAAGGATAACGTGAAAATGGTCGGTTTGGTGAAGGCTCTGGGATTTACTCTGGAGAAGATGGATGGCGACGAATTTAAAGCTACACTAGAACTTGAAGCAAATTTCTTAAAATAAAGACGATGATCGGTAAGGAATCTAATGAGAGCAGAGAAAAACCAAACTAACGAAATGCCTGAGATTGGTAAAATATCGCCGGTGATATTCGAAGAAGTAATATTTCCGCGGCTGGGAGCCAAAAGCCGTAGTATTCTGGTCGGACCCCAGCACGGCGTCGATGTTGGCATCGCTGAAATCGGTGATAAGGCAGTTTCTTTTACCTGCGACCCGGTATTTATCGTACCTCAGTACGGTTGGGAACGGGCTGCCTGGTTTGCTATCCATATTATTGCTTCCGATTCGGTTACCAGCGGTCTAAAACCGAAATATTTATCTATCGATTTGAATCTACCGATGGATATGACTAAGGAACAACTGGTGATTGTCTGGGACACTATCCATAAGGAGTGTGAAAAACTCGGTATCTCGATCATCACCGGCCATACCGCCCGATATGAAAACTGTAATTATCCTATGATCGGCGGGGCAACGATAATTGGTGTGGGTGAAAAAGATGAGTATGTGACACCCCGATTGGCTAAAGCAGGCGATAAAATCATTATTACCAAAGGTCCTGCGATTGAAGCTAGTGGTATCTTTGCCACGATGTTCCCGGGACTTCTGGAGAAGCAGTTCGGGAAGGATTTTAGCAAGAAAGCACAGAGAATTTTTTATCTGATGTCGGTGGTGGAGGATGCAATGACGGCTGTGAGTGTCGGTGTGCGTGAAAATGGCGTGACGGCAATGCATGATGCTACTGAGTGTGGGGTTTGGGGCGGACTTTATGAAGTGGCTCAAGCCGCTGGTCTTGGTATCAGAGTGGAAAAAGAGAAAATTGTCGTCGAGGATTGTGTCAAGGAGATTTGTCAGTATTTCGGCATCGACCCTTATGCTTCCATCAGTGAAGGAACACTCATTATCTCCTGTCGTCCCTACAAAGCCGAAGCGGTGGTGAAGGCTTTAGCGAAGAAGGGTATTAAATCTTCCATCGTAGGTGAGTTAATCGAAGCGAGCAAAGGGATGATTCTGATAGAAGATGGGAAAGAGAAAAATCTGAAGCATCCCATTGTTGACCCCTTCTGGAGAGCTTTCTACGGTGCTATGCAGAAAGCTGCATAAGTCTTATAGCAGGTTGTAGGCTTCGAGGAGACTGTGTAATTCGTTACAGCTATGTATTTTTTTGGGTGGAGGCAACAAAATATAAGCCAGGTGTTGAATTGAAAGCACGGGTTCTGAGAAAAATTGCTCCGATTGAAGAACGACCTTTGGAGTTGATGGAATTGTCGGTTCCTCAGCCTAAACCGGGAGAGATTCTGGTCAAGGTCTCTGTCTGCGGTGTTTGCCATACCGAGTTGGATGAAATTGAAGGCAGGCTTAAGGCCAAATTACCGGTGATTCCGGGGCACCAGATTATCGGTAGGGTGGCCGGTTTGGGAATTGGAGCAACCGGATTTAAGATTGGTGATAGAGCAGGGATTGCCTGGATACACTCTGCCTGTGGTAAGTGCCATTTCTGCAAAGAAGGTAATGAAAATCTGTGTGCAGAGTTTCAAGGTACAGGTTGTCAGGCTGATGGTGGCTATGCCGAATATACCGTTGTTGCTGAGCGATTTGCCTTTCCGATTCCTGAACAATTCACCGATGTTCAAGCAGCACCGCTTTTATGTGCCGGGGCGATTGGTTCTCGCGACCTGCGTTTGTCGGGGATTAAACGCGGGCAAGTTCTGGGGCTGTTTGGCTTCGGCTCTTCGGCACATATCGTGATTCAGATAGCGAAGTATCAGGGTTATAAGGTATTTGTCTTTACGAGTGGTGAAGAGCATCGCTCTCTGGCTAAAAAATTGGGTGCCGATTGGGTCGGTAATATCGATGATAATCCGCCGCAGAAGGTGAATTGCGCCATAGATTTCACGCCGGTAGGGGAGATAGTTCCTGTAGCTTTGAGTGTGCTGGAAAAAGGCGGTAGACTGGTTATCGCTGTGATTCGCAAAAGTACTCTTATTCCATCGATGGATTATGCTTCACTTTTGTGGGATGAAAAAGAAATCAAGAGTGTGGCTAATATTACACGTCAGGATGTCAAGGATTTTCTGCTGCTGGCGGCAAAAATACCTATCGTTACCGAAGCGAATGAATTTAAACTAGAGCAGGCAAACGAAGCTCTTCTATTACTCAAACAGGTGAAAGTGTGCGGAGCGGTGGTTTTGAAAATCCAATAAGGAGGCGCCGAAATGAAAGTATGTCGTTTGGCAGAAATCAGGCAACTTGATAAACAGGCAACGGCAGAGTATGGTATCCCCACGGAAATTCTGATGGAGAATGCTGGCGAAGCTGTCTATTCCGTAATCCGAAGCGAATTCGGCGTGGTAGGTAAGAAATTTGCGATTCTCTGCGGTCCCGGTAATAATGGCGGCGACGGTTTTGTGTTGGCGCGTAAGCTCCATTCTTCCGGCAGTGAAGTCAAAGTGCTCTTGTTTGCCGATAGAGGGAAATATCAAGGTGCGGCGAAGAAGAAACTTGATATCATCGAGCATTTTCCGATTGAGATGAAAGAAATCCGGACAACGGCCCAAATTAAAAATGGTATTGCAGAGGCTGATGCCATTGTGGATGCCCTGCTCGGTACGGGTTTGGATAGAAATGTCAGCGGTATTTTACGGCAGGCAATTGAGATAGTAAATGCTGTTAATAAGAAGGTCTTTGCGGTCGATATTGCTTCAGGTATTAATGGGGACAATGGCCGTGAGATGGGTATTTCCATCAAGGCGGATGCAACTATAACTTTTGGTTTACCCAAAGTCGGCAATCTTCTTTATCCAGGCTATGGCCGTGGGGGTAAATTATATGTTTCCCACATCTCTTTCCCTCCCTCTCTCTATGACTCAGGTTCCTTGAAGGTAGAGATTGCCGAGCCTATTCCTTTGCCGACCCGGCGTGCCGATACGAATAAAATGGACTATGGACCGGTGCTGGTGATTGCCGGTGCATCTAATTACTACTGGGCGCCACATGCCTCTGCTTATTCTTTCCTGAAGGCAGGGGGTGGCTATGTTCATCTAGCTTGCCCGAAGTCGATGGTTTCCTCAATAGCGGAGAAAGGCAGGGAAGTCATCATCCTTCCTATGAAAGAAACTGCGTCGGGAAGTATTGCTCTGTCGAACAAGGATGCCCTCCTGAAACTCGCTGGAAAAATGAGGATGGTGATTCTCGGACCTGGATTAGCTCTTGATGAGGAAACGCAGGAATTGGTGAGATTACTGGTTGGGGAGATTGAAAAACCCTTGTTGATTGATGGCGACGGAATTACTGCCATTGCCAAAGAAGCAGGGATAATTAAAAAGAGAACAGCGGCTACGGTACTGACGCCTCATTTAGGTGAGATGTCACGACTTACCGGGATGGAGAAGTCCGAGATAGAGAACGACCGTCTCGGTATCTTACAGGCAAAAGCACAGGAGTTGAATGCGCATATAGTTTTGAAGGGTCCTCACTCGCTAATCGTTTGTCCGGATGGCAGAGTTTTTATCAATAATTCCGGCGATACCGAAGGTAAAGCGGGCATGGCAACTGCCGGCAGTGGCGATGTTTTAAACGGCACTATTGCCGCGATGTTTTGTCTGGGGTTGCCCCTCGAGGAAGCCGTCAGAGCCGGAGTTTTTATGCATGGCTTGTCGGGGGATCTGGTAGCTCTGGAGAAAGGACCTGACGGTATGACAGCACAGGATATTCTAGATAATTTACCCTATACCGTGCGGTATTATCGTGAACATTTGGATAAAATCTCACAGGATTACAATAGTTCGGTCTATATTATTTAGTCGGTATTATTTTCTAATCTGAAGCCATTTGATGCCGTCCCAGAGCCAGATGACCTCTTTGCATATTGGGCAAGATACTTTGATTGTGCTTTCAACTGATTGCGGATTTCCGATGACCAGTTTCTGACAATTAGGACAAAGAATTTTTTTGGTGTTTATTCTCATGTTGTTTGTTGCTCCTGAAAAAGATGGTATTATTTATAGCGTACGAGAAAATATCTTATCACGAAAGCGCTAAAAATGAAAGGAGACGCATTGTTCAGCTAAAAATCCGACAGTCCATATAAAATATGGACATGTTAAATGAGACACTTATCACTTTATGCGGGGAATTATACGAACAAGGATTCCCTGTAAAGACATTTTACGGTTGATTGAAAATTAAGCTTTGGTTGCGGAATCCTGTGGTTGAACCATCAGAATGGGTATTTTTGAGGTTCTCAGGATACGGTCGGCGACACTTCCCAGTACCAATCG
>CAIWXV010000057.1 GCA_903916765.1 uncultured Dehalococcoidia bacterium
GCCTTACTCGACTTAAAAAAATTCGCCTTTAACATGACCCGCGGCCCGTTAAGAGGGATAGAAAGGTACAAGAAACAAAGATCAGACGCAGAATCATTTCTTCAATATCTAATCATGGCCTTCTGGTCATCGTCGGCTCGGTTGTATTCGTCGCACTCATATCGATTATAATCGCCTATCATTTCAATGCCCCTGACAATTTAATCATGACCACCGGATTTGAAAGTGGGACTGATCAAATTTTTGGTGAGCGCTACCGGGAGATACTGGCGCGTGAAAAGATTCATCTTGAGTTGCTTCCCTCCTCAGGTTCTGTAGAAAATCTCAAGCGTCTTAACGATAAATCCTACCGGGTCGATGCCGGTTTTGTCCAGGATGGAATGAGTTCGCCCGCGGAGGCGAAGAATCTCGTTTCCTTAGGAGCCATAGGCTACTCGCCTCTCTGGGTTTTTTATCGAAGCGAAGAGACGTTTCACTACCTATCCGAACTCAAAGGGAAGAAGATTGCGATCGGACCGGAAGGGAGCGGGGCGCGCAAATTTGCCATCGATCTGCTTAAACTAAATAATAGTGCGGCTCCACCAACTGTGCTGCTCGACCTCTCCGGTGCTGCCGCCAATAAAGCTTTATTGGCAGGAACGGTAGATGCGGTAATGATGATCGGTACAGAGGATAATGCGCTCGTTAAGGAGCTTTTGTATAACCCCAAGGTGAAGTTGTTAAGCTTCAGGCAAGCTGAGGCTTACACCCGGCTTATCCCTACTTTATCGCATGTTGTGTTACCCCAAGGCATACTGGATGTTTCAAAGAAAGTGCCCTTAGAAGATGTTCATCTTCTGGCAGTGACAACAAGTCTCATTGTGCGTAAAGACCTGCACCCTGCTCTAATATATCTGCTTCTCGACGCTGCCGTTGAGATTCATAGCAACGCAGGCTGGGTGAATAAGAAGGGGGAATTCCCCTCGCCAAGGGAGCTGAGCTTCCCTTCTTCCAATTATGCGGACAGATTTTATAAATCGGGACGGCCTTTTTTACTTGACTATCTTCCATTTGGAATAGCCGCATTTATTGACCGCACAATCTTAATTATGATCCCCGTAGCCATAATCTTGATCCCTTTAATCAGAAGCATACCCTGGCTGTACTCCTGGCGGCACCGTCGGAAATTCTACCACTGGTATAGAGAGCTTAAGAATCTGGAATTAGAAATGATGGAAAGTCCCAAACCGGAAGATATATCGGGTTATCATGAAAGGATTGACCGGATCGAGGCATCGATCAATAGAATCACAGTGCCTTTAGCTTTTTTTGACGAGGTCTATAGCCTTCGAGAGCATGTTGATTTGGTTCGGGGGAAACTTATTAGATTAAGCAAGCAGTCTAAGGAGGGCAATCCGTAGAATTAATTGTCTGCGGTAACGAGGCACGGTGATGCAAAGTCTTCCCTACTCTCAAATGGCTGGATTACCCGAGTTCCCACATCCCGAAAATAGGGGTGTATATGGTCATATACTACTGACTCAGCAATACGGTCAGACTACAGTTCAAGTGGAAATCATCGCTACAACGCTGATATGAAGTCTGATGACTTGTAGGCGTTATGAGTGTTGAAACGCTTGGATTTAAATTAGGCCATAAATGGCTTTTAATTCTCTTCTGCAAAGTAATTCCCTTTTTCCCTCACCATGAAAAGAGTCATCTGTTTTGCTCATCGTGGTGCATCGGGGCATGAACCGGAAAACACACCCCGAAGGAAGAGGGGGTTATGGATGGCTGCGACGGTGGGTATGTCAGAAGCTTAAGGTAACGGTCAGACCGCCGTAAACGTAACTGCTGTCGTTATCGGCCGGATTAGTCAATTTGCCACGAGCCTTAATCTCATTTTTTGCATCGCTCGATAGAGGGAACGAGTAGGATACTGTCGGGGCCACGGTTAGATACTTTGCCACATTGATGGGAAGGCTCGCCGTGATCACACCATCGTGGAAATTACTGAATTTGTCGTTTGTCGCCTGATAATTGTTATCAAACTTTGGATACCCGCCATACGATGCATTGACACCATAGAGCGTCGCATCGGCATAGTCGCTGAGGAGATAACTGGCGGATGCACTGAGTTGCAGAGAAACAGTCTTGTTGAATTCAAAAGTGTGGGAAATCCCCAACAGGAAATAATACTGATGATAATGATCAATTTCCTTATATGCAGTCAAAGTCGGCGTAAGGAGCGTATTAAGACCGAGAGTGACAAATATTTCCTGCGCATCAAGAGGTTTTACGGCACCGGTATTCGGAGCCTGCAA
>CAIWXV010000058.1 GCA_903916765.1 uncultured Dehalococcoidia bacterium
GCTTCGAGGAAATGATTCAAGTTCTTGTTAAAGCAGGTTATGAAATACGAAAGACATCTTCAAGTACAGGAGGATGATCTCCTCCTGCTAGCGGTTTGACGATTCTTTACATAGGAAAACATTTTCAGGCACGACAGCGGTCTTTAGGAAGTATAAGCCAGTATTTACAACATACAGACCGAATACATGCAAAAAAAAGGTGAAGCCGGAATCAGCCGCAAAGAGTGGCTTTCCACTTAAATGAGTCTCTTCAGCTTTTCGCCTTTGCCACGCTAACTATTCTCACAGCCGAACCATCTATATTCGGTACAGTTGCGCCTCTCTTAAATCCCCCAAGGTTGACTATTGCACCATCGTTGGCTCGGGCAGCATCATACATCCCACAGGCTGACATCGAATTGCATACAAATTCCCGTAGCCAAATGTTAGCACCAGTGATCCCACCAAGGTAGACCTTCGCATTACTGACATAGCCAGCAGGATAGACGCTGGCACCATTATTGATTATTCCAAGAATTCCCGGTCGAAAGTTGTCGACTGGCTGATTGAGCCATTGCGACATACCTGCCAGCCCTGCATCAGGATTTGTGCTACTTGCCCCTTGGCCCATATTGGGGCTAAGATAATCTCCGCTGGATCCCATTGTGCTGCCACTGGATCCTCCGCCTAGGTAGTCTGACTGTGCGTATGCCTGAAACGTAAGGCATAAGAGTGCTATCGTACATAGCCAAAATTTGTTGTATCGCATTTTCAACATCTCCCTCAACTTAGCTGGCATCTTAATTTTCTAGTGATTTTCACCTTTGGTGTTTCTACTACGAAAAATGGGATATCTTTCTATAACAATTTTTTGGCAAAAGTCTCTAAGTTCCATATGCCATATAAACTCAAATTGGGCAGATGATCTCTTCGACGTCGCCGTCGGAGTAACGATGTTCTTTGTCTTCTAATGAAGTGTGCCTTATATCTCAGATAAAAAGAAGATGTAGCGATCTAGGCATAGACCGCCGTTCCTGGTTCAACGTTGATTATCTTCTGGACTCCCTGTTCGAAGAACATGGTCTTCGGGTAATTGAACTGACCATCGTAGACTCTGACTTCGTGGTTCTGGTTACCGATGACGCTAAAGCTGAACTTTCCATCGAGAGGATCTCCACCAGTTCCCTCAGTTCCTATGTAGTTTCCATCCAAGAATACCTGATATCCTCGCATGCCCTGAGAGACTATGGTAACTGGAGTATCCACTGAAGTTGGTGAGGACGTTGTTGTTGTCTGTCCGCCAATCGGAACAATTCCCGTTGCGCTGATCCCTGCTGGAGCCTGGGCAAACACGTCCACAACGACCACGTTGCTGGGCTGGTTGTTCACCACAAAGTAGAGCGTGTGTCTTCCAACCTGGTCGGCATTGAAGTTCATGGTGTTGTAACCTGGGTTGAACTGATAGGTGCTGTACTTTTGAGTGGTTGTGTTGGTTTGAATCATTTCATAGAAGCCTGCGGACCCTCCAACGGGCGCATTGGCGACAAGCTGCAACCAGGTTCCGACCGGACACACCACATATTGTGTCCAGTTTGTTGCTCCCTGGATCCATAGGTCATTGGTCTTGGATGGCACTGTAGATACATATTGGGTGTATGGCAATGCTTGGCCGTTGCCGTAATATATCCTAGAAGGCGTTCTCTGAGCTATATCGAACTTTACAGGGGTGCTGATTATCCCACCAACTACAGGCGTACCGGAGGTTACATAATACTCTGTAAAGGGCGAGAACGTGGTGTAGCTATACGCTTGGCTGTAGAAGGAACCACCCGTGGTGTACCAAGGGAAGTTGGGGTAATATCCGCTAGAGACCGTGTTGGGGTTAAGCCAATCTCCGCCTGATCCCATTTTACCTTCACTGTTTCCTTTGTTCCCATCACTTTTTCCATTATTCCCATCACCGTTTCCTATGGCACATGAAATTCCCAAGAATACGATAGCAGTAATGACTATCAGTTTATTTAGCATATCTTCCGATCTCCTATTGTAGGATTTTATTGGCTTGGATGTATAATTATTGTTTCCATCTCAATAATCGTCAAACGCTCACTCATGCGGTTAGCATTTTATTGCCTAATTGAAATATGGAGATTGATAGTAGTGAGGCCCGATGGCCGAAATCTACCTGCTATCAATCTCAGGTTTCCATGTCAGTGATGCATTATCTCTAAGACATCGCATGTACAGGCTTAGTTGACCCTGCTGGAGCCTGGGCAAACACGTCCACAACGACCACGTTGCTGGGCTGGTTGTTCACCACA
>CAIWXV010000059.1 GCA_903916765.1 uncultured Dehalococcoidia bacterium
CCAACCAGTGAAAAAACCACGATAGCGATAATCATAACAGCGAAAAGGAAACTGCCGCCGCAACGGATATGGGCTTTGCTAAATTTCCTAACTAACTCCGGTTCCAGGGGAACGCCGGCTTCAAAGCCATTCACTGCCTTATGTTCCGCTCCATGATAAGCAAAGACACGCTTGATATCGGGCATAAAAGTTATCAACTTGAGATAAATCAGGAAAATCGCCAGGCGGATGACGCCTTCTACCAGATTGAATAACAGTGCCGAATTGATAGTAAATAATTTGGTAAGAAATAAAGGCGCCAGAAAAAACACAGCGACTGTAAAGACGAGTGAGACTGCCAGCATCACCCAGATTAACCATCCGTCGATTTTCTCGTCTTCTTCTTCCAGGGCTACATTAGCGGAATACATCAGAGTTTTAATTCCGAACACCAGCGATTCAATTAGCACGATAATACCGCGAAGCAACGGCACTGACCGCATCCAACCAGCATAGAAACGAGGGATAGGTTGTTTATCCACTACCGTTTCGCCATTGGAGCGTCGCACTACCGTTACCATGTGTTTCTCTCCGCGAATCATCACGCCTTCCATAACTGCTTGTCCGCCATAGTGAAATATCTTATTATCTGCCATCTATCACCCCGAAAGAGAGAAATTTTCTAAGGAGGTTGCCCCTTATACCTTGTATCTGACAATATTGACAATAATACCAGAACCGAAGATTTTTTGTCACTAAAGTATAAGGAGCGGTTTTTTAATCCCGCTCCCTGTTCTATCAATCGTTGGTAGTTAACTTTTTTTCTTCTCATAACGCCGTTTGAAGCGTTCTACCCGTCCGGCAGTGTCCACGACTCTCTGCTCACCGGTATAGTACGGATGACATTTACTGCACAACTCGATTCTAATTTCCTTCTTGGTCGAGCCTACGGTAAAAATATTTCCGCAAGAACAAATTACTTTAGCGTCTGAAAAATATTGAGGGTGAATCTTTTCTTTCATTTCATCTCTTATTCAGCGTAAACGCTGACCTTTCTTCGGTTCTCACTGTACGGTTCATATTTGACAACACCATCAATCAAAGCAAAGATAGTATAATCTTTACCCAATCCCACATTAATACCAGGATGGACACGTGTGCCCCTTTGTCTAACCAGAATAGTGCCGGCATTAACTTTCTCTCCGGCATATTTTTTAATGCCGAGTCGCTGCGCCTGACTATCTCGTCCGTTCCTACTCTTACCGGCGCCCTTCTTATGAGCCACTTTCCGCCTCCTCTTTCTTGCGCCGACTGCTCTTCTTTACAGGCTCCTTGTGCTCAACACCGGGAGCTTCTATTTTATCGATAGCGAGTCGGGTATAAAGCTGATGATGACCTGTCTTCTTGTGATATCTGACTTTAGATTTGAACTTATAGACGATGATTTTATCACCTCGTATCGTCCCATGTGAAGTAGCTAATACTTTAGCTCCTTCGACATTCGGTGTGCCGAAAGTGGTAACTTTATCATCGCCAAGAACCAGAACCTTATCCAGTTCAACAGCATCGCCTTCAATCACATTCAGATTATCGACATCAACTGTCTGTCCTGGAGTAACGCGATACTGCTTTCCGCCGGTTTCAATTATTGCGTAAATGTTAGTACCCTCCACAAAAGAATTATTATATCAGCTTGTCTCACACAGCGTCAAGGACAGCCTTAGACTTTTAGTTTATCCCACAATTCTTTTACTTTTACCCGTAAGTTTTCAAGCGTTCCATCATTATAGATAACCACATCCGCTCTTCTGATACGCTCCGCATCGGACATTTGTGTCTGAATACGAGAGCAGATTTGCCCTTCAGACAGACCTGACCTTGCCGTGACACGTCTGATGACATTATCCTTATCCATGGCTACCGTCCAGACTTCATCCATCAGCCGATCCCCGCCGGACTCGAACAGAACCGCTCCTTCCAGTACCACCACTTCAATCCCCTGCTTGCGAGCTTCTTCAATCCGATTCGTCACTATCTGGAAAATTGCGGGGTGAACAAGATTAGTCAGTTTCTTAAGCAATTCGGGACAGTCAAAAACAATTTCTCCCAGCTTTTTACGGTCGATAGTATTATCCCGTGTCAGAATCTGCTCGCCGAAGGATTTTACGATTTGGCGCCAGACCTCGGTATTCGGTTGGTAAACCTCATGCCCGATTTTATCGGAATCGATGATAGTAGCTCCCAGTTCCGATAAGAACGAGGCAACTGTACTTTTGCCACTACCGATACCACCAGTTAGCCCGATAACTCTGCTCATTATTTACCACCGATAAAAATTATGCCAGTTCTGACTCTATAATACTATAATTACCGTCTTTTCTGCGATAAATCAAATTCAATTCTTTAGTAGCCGAATTGTGGAATAAGAAGAAATCATGGCTCAATAGTTCCATTTGGTCGATGGCATCATCTACCGACATGGGTTTGATGGTAAAGCGCTTGGTACGTACTAATTTGGGAGTAGTAGCCGCCATCTCAGCTTTAGTCGCAGTCCTGATAGAGGGTCCCGTTTTGCTCTTTTTCTTTAACTTCCCCTTGTAACGCTCGACCTGCCGGTCAACCAACGGCACCAGCTTATCGATGGCAACCATCAAATTCTCCGCTCGCATCTCGGCACGAAGTAATGTACCGTTGGCATCCACGGTAACCTGAACCCGGTAGCGCTGTTCAGGCAATTTGGCCTTTTGTTCTCCGAGTTCTATTTTGACACTATTGATATTCGTGAAATGCCTGTCTAGCTTACCGAATTTTTTCTCGAGATAGTCTCTAATCGTGGGTAGTATTTCGATATTCTGACCGGTAATTTGTAACTCCATCTCACACTCCTGCTCTTTCAAATTTCTCTTGCCAGCGTCAAGCCCCAAACCGTTGGAGCACCGATTGCTTACAAAACAGAGGCACAAGCATCAAGAGTCGCCCCGGAGGTAGCGACATCATCAATCAGTAACACATTCTTACCTTTCAAGACCTCATTGCGACAGTTAAAAAGCCCTTTCACATTCTGCCTTCTTTCCTCGACATTGCTGGTTGTAGCCTGTGGTAAGTTATGATGACTTCTCACCAGACAATTATCGATAACCGCCAATCCGGTAAGCCGGCTTAACTCTCCGGCTAATAAGGCCGATTGATTGTAGCCCCGCTCTCTGAGTCTTTTATCGTGCAAGGGCACAGGGACTAAAACATCGCAGGGTATCGGATTTGCAACCAGATAATCATTCAATAACTGAGCCAATGTAATGGTGATAGCACGTAAGTTACGGTACTTGAATTCATGAATCGCCTTACGCATTACACCTTCGAACCTGAACGGAGAGCGGATACCAGCGATATCAGCCTGCCAATCGACACAACTGGAACGGAGCTTATCATTCTTTTGTGGCTTCCCGCATCTTGGACAGACAGGGGGTTCAATCCGCATTAATGAAGTCTGACAGGAGTTACAAATGAAATCACTCTCTTTGCCACAACCCACACAAAACCGTGGGAATAAGAGATCAAGTGCCACCCCTTTGAGTTCAGTCAATTGAGGAAGCACATTCACCTTCCATCAAGTGATGATATAAAAATTATTGCCGGGAGCGATTATTATTATGTAAGGTTCCGCTCATAATCGGCTCATCGACATAAACGTCGCCGTTCCTGATTTTCAGGTTAAAGCCACACTGAGGATTAGTACAAACCCAAGCTTTATATTGAATAGTTGCGCCCTGGCTGCCGAAATCTGATAGGGGTACAAGGTCACCTGTTTTGCACTTCTGACATTTGGGGTAAGACGATTGTTCCACGAGATCCACCTCCCAACCTAATTAAATCTTTTTCAGTATACACCCAAATAATAGCGGTTTACAAGAACTGTAGAGACAGTTTTTTACATCATTATGGCCATACTGTCGTACCAAGTCCCAGTGCAATCAAGCCGCTACGCCCTATCCCCTTTACCCCATCACCAATTACTGTCATTCTGAGTATAACGAAGAATATCGGGGTAGGGAAAATCTCCCATAATACAGCGCAGGGATGACAATATAAATCAGGAATTATTCACCGTTCACGTTTTTAGTTTCGCTCTGCCCAGACAGATATAGATTGCCCCGGCACTGGTCAATTGGCTTTTCATCAGGCTAATAGCAGACACATCGATACCATGCAAAGACGTAAAGATAACATCGGCTAACACTTTACCGAGCATCTCACGCTCATTCATCGAAGCCTCGTTACGGACACGTCCCAGAGTCAAATGCACTGTGAAGGCTCTGGTTTCTCTTGGGAAGTCTAGATGCTCCGTGTTCGATTCGATTTTCTTCTGAAGTTGGCTGATTTGAGAAAGCTCGCCCTTGACACCTACCCAGACCACCTGAGCATAGTTCAAATCCGGGAAAGCACCGAGTTCGCAAACTTCCAATTTGAAAGGGGCAATCCCCGATATGGATTCTTCCATCGCCAACATAAGTTCATCGATACTTTCTTCAGGCACTTCTCCGAGGAATTTCAGTGTGACGTGGATGCTGTTCGGGTCAACCCATTTCACCATCGGAGGGCTGCTTTTCTTGAGTTGTGCTTCCAGTTCAGCAAGCTCTTTTTTCAATTCCTCAGGTAATTCAACAGCAATAAAAGTCCGAATTAATGCCATAGCATCCTTACCCCAATTAACCATACCGATGAAAATCGGTCTCCAGCAGATTTATTATGGATTCCTGACTTCGCAGGAATGACAATGGAAAAAGTTATTTCTTCGTAATCCCAAGCAATTTTCGGGCATTACCTGACAGGATTTTCTTCTTCATTTCCGTTGGCAAATCAAGACTATCCATCTCTTTGAAAAGACAACGCGGCGGAATCACAGGGTAATCACTACCGAAAAGAATTTTATCGACACCGACAAGCTGTGCTACCTGGCCATATATCTGCGGTGTATAAAGGAAGGGCGAAATCGCCGTATCGAAATAAACATTTTTCATTGCCGCTTTTACCTCGGGCATCAGAGCATAGAAAGGAAAACCGCCTCCCCAATGCGCACAAACCAGCTTCAATTCGGAGAATGCCGTCGTCAGCGCATACAGCATGTCAGGGGTAACTTTGCCCTTGCCAGGGTATTGATGCCCTACCGGATCCGAAGTATGTACCAACACTATCAGATTGTGTACGATAGCCATCTCAACTACCGGCTCGATAACCTTCAACCAGCTGGCACGGGGGAGAATGGTATCTAATCGCAATTCACCGATGCCTTTGACACCGCCTCCGATACAACGTTCCAGTTCCTTGAGCGCTACTTCCCCGGCGGATGGGACAACACTACAAAAACCTGTCAAGCGTTTAGGGTAACGGGCAATCGATTCCAGAATATAATCGTTGGTTTCCACACAGAATGATTGCGTCGACCAGCCGTAATTAATAGCGACTGAAAATTCCACACCGTCTCTGTCCATAGCCGCAATGAGGTCTTCAGCCGTAGCAATTTTGACCTTGTCCCCAGAGTAAATAGCGGCAAAATTACGGTCGGCACGGATATAATCCTGCCGGTTTTCTTTAACACGCGGGGGTAAGATATGAGTGTGAAAATCAATAATCATTTGCTCGAATTATAACACGAATGTGGCGGTGTGTTTCAAGCAGTAACGATACTACCTCTATATTGATTCACAGTGCATTCAAGGCACAATGTCCTATCCCCTTTACCCTTTCCCATCACTTTGTCATTCTGAGTGTAGCGAAGAATCTCGGGGCGGAGAGGCTCTACCCTATGGATCCTGACGTCAGTCGGGATGACACTATGGTGAAAGTGAAATTTAAGCAATATTGAACTTGCGCAGGATAGATAACGAGTGATTTTAGCATTTTTCTCCGCTTCAATGGCCGTAAATCGTTATAAATGCCCACCAATCTAGTTGCGATGAAATTGTATCTACGCTATGATAAACATTAGCAGTCTCTTAGGTAGAGTGCTAAATATTGAGTGAGGTGAGAGAGGAGAAGTAATATGGCTGTTAAACTTCAACCAATGGGTGATCGCATCGTCGTGAAACCCATTCAGACAGAAGACAACACCACGAGCGGGATCTATCTTCCAGACACCGCAAAAGAAAAACCCCAGGAAGGCAAAGTCATTGCCGTAGGTCCCGGCAAACTCAATGATGAGGGCAAACGGATTGCAATGGATGTTCAGGTCGGTGACATTGTAATCTACACGAAATACGGCGGTTCCGAAATCAAAATCGATGATGAGGAACTAATCATCATGCGGGAAAGCGATATTCTCGCCAAGAAAACAAAGAAATAAACTCGTAATTTACAGGAGAAAGAAATGGCAAAACAGATTATATTCGGTGAAGACGTTAGACATTCCTTGAAGAAAGGCATCGATACCCTGGCAGAAGCCGTCAGAGTAACCCTCGGTCCTAAGGGACATTGCGTTGCTCTGGACAAGAAATGGGGCGCACCTTCAGTCATCGACGATGGCGTAACCATCGCCAAGGACATTGAATTACCCGATGCATTCGAGAATATGGGCGCACAATTAGTCAAAGAAGCCGCCAGCAAAACTAATGACCAATGTGGTGATGGCACCACCACTTCCACCGTTTTGGCACATGCCATCATTACCCAAGGCTTCAAAAATATTGCTGCCGGTGCTGAATCAATGGCACTCAAGAGAGGCATTTCGAAGGCCGTCGAGACAGTTATCGAAGAGCTAAAGAAAGCGTCCACTGAGGTCAAAGGTAAAGAGCAAATCGCTCAGGTCGCAACTATTACTGCCAAAGACAAAATAATCGGTGATTTGATTGCCGAAGTTATGGAAAAAGTCGGCAAAGATGGCGTCATCACCGTTGAAGAATCCAAGGGTATTTCCTATGAAACAGAATTTGTCGAGGGTATGCAGTTCGACCGCGGCTATGTCAGCGCTTATTTCATCACCAATGCCGACAAGATGGAAGCGGTCATTGAGGACCCATACATTCTCATTACCGATAAAAAGATTTCCGCCGTGGCAGACATTCTGCCTGCACTGGAGAAAATACTCCAGACTTCCAAGAACCTGCTCATCATAGCTGAAGATGTTGACGGTGAGGCATTAGCCACACTGGTAGTCAATAAACTGCGCGGTACCATTAATGTTCTGGCAGTCAAAGCCCCGGGCTTCGGCGACAGACGGAAAGCTATGCTCGACGATATCGCCACCCTTACCGGTGGTGCTGTTATCTCCGAGGAAGTTGGCAGAAAGCTCGACTCCGTGACCATCGAAGACCTAGGAAGAGCCCGCCGCGTCAGCTCTGACAAAGACAATACCACTATCGTTGAAGGAAAAGGCAAGGAATCCGCTATTAAAGCCCGAATCAAGCAAATCAAGGCTCAAATCGAGGAAACTACCTCCGATTTCGACCGTGAAAAGCTTCAGGAACGCATGGCGAAATTATCCGGCGGTGTCGCCGTCATCAAAGTTGGTGCCGCTACCGAGGTCGAGCTGAAAGAGCGCAAGCATCGTGTCGAGGATGCTCTTTCCGCCACCCGCGCCGCAGTCGAAGAGGGTATCCTACCCGGCGGTGGCGTCGGCTTACTGAACGCCCTACCCGCTCTGGACAAAATCAAAGTCGAGGGCGATGAGTTAACCGGCGTCGATATTATCCGCAAAGCAGTCGAAGAGCCAATTCGCTGGATTGCTAACAATGCCGGCAAAGACGGCTCTGTTGTCATCGACACTGTGAAGAGAAGCAAGAAAGGCATCGGCTACGATGCTGAAAAAGACGAGTACGGCAACATGATTGAGAAGGGTATCATCGACCCGACCAAAGTCGTGCGGTCAGCCTTACAGAATGCCGCCAGTATCGGCAGTATGGTACTCATCACCGAGTCACTGGTAGCCGACATTCCTGAGAAAGAGAAAGCGCCTGGAATGCCTGCCGGTGGTATGGGCGGTATGGGCGGAATGGAAGGATATTAAACTTCCACAACCTATTCTAACCATTAGTAAGGGAGTCCCGATGAAAATCGGGACTCCCTTTGTTTAAACTACAGTCTTATCAGCACTAGAAGTCCAATTGCACTTTATGAGTTTAACTAATCTTTATATATCCTGCCATTAGTAGTTTCTTCACTCTACTTTCAAATATTGGTTGCTTAGATTTGTCTGCGTATGCCTCGATCAGAAACTTATCGATTGCCATAAAGAAAGCATCCCGAAGAGTGTCCAATCAAAACGCAACCATGTCGGGAACTTTGGGGTTGTCAATAAATATTTTCCTGATGCGTGCGAGCCAATCCGACGGTAATGCCGTATCGGCATCGGTACTGTCAATAATACTACCGCGAGCATTGGCGAAACCCGCGGAGCGAGCTTGTACTGCTCCCGGTCTTAACTCCTGAATTACCTTCGCTCCGTATTGCCGAGCTATGGCAGTTGTCCCATCACTGCTGCCGGCGTCAACGACAATTATCTCGTAATAAAAATCGCAGTGCTGCGATTTTAGAGATTCCAGACAGGTACCTAACAATTTTTCTTCGTTGCATGTCGAGATTACCACTGAAATCAAAGGATTTGTTTGTTCGATTTCCTGTTCATTCATAGGTCTAAGTTATTGTACCATGCCCGTTCTTGAAAATTTATGAACATCAGCGCAATAAAAGAGGCTATGATTTGCACAAAAACCACCAGTAGACAAAAACACTATTGTTTGAAATTTAGCGGAGATGGCTTGTAGGGAGTCAATGGTGGGCCTTTGTAGATTCGAACTACAGACCCCAGTCTTATCAGGACTGTGCTCTAACCAACTGAGCTAAAGGCCCCAGTGACATTTTATTTTACGATAGAATCGTGCTGTAAATCAAGAGGCAATCTCAAGTGTACATACATCCGTTGCTCACCAGAGATTGCCACACCCGCCTTCGGCAGTCTCGCAATGGTCGCGTGTTCTTTCCATGACGACCTTAAGCAAAACTAAAAAGGGAATGTTTTTAGACATTCCCTTTATTTCTTAACAACCGGATAGCGGAAGGAAAGTAGTATTCTCTGATTTACATCGGAGAACCGACCTAGGAGAAATTTGGTCATTTTGTAACCTCGGTACTCCCTAGAAAGGAGGTGATCCAGCCGCAGCTTCCGCTACGGCTACCTTGTTACGACTTCGTCCCAATCACCAGCCCCACCTTCGGCGACTGCCTCCCTTGCGGGTTAGCCCATCGACTTCAGGCGTTGCCGGCTTTCATGACGTGA
>CAIWXV010000060.1 GCA_903916765.1 uncultured Dehalococcoidia bacterium
ATTTCGTTTGCACTCTAAGGAAAATTGCCTTCGGTCGCTTTTTTCGGACCGATTTTGCACGGGACGCCCTTTGAACCTGACCCGTCTCTCAAGATACCAGTAGTCCTCGGTTAGATGCTGAAGCAAGGTCAACGGTATTCTGTCAGAATCGCAGAGCGGTTGAATAAAAATGGCATTAAGACCGGATTAACAGTGCTCATTGGGAGGCTTGCCGACTAGATTGTAATGGCAAGTCATGGACGGTCAGGACTCAATCGTTGGGCAATGGGTAGTGTAGCAGAGATGGTTTTTCGCGGCACGGATATACCGGCTTTACTCATCAAAAGAGCTCCTGATGATTCAGATGGCAAGTAAATCTATTTAGTGCGAATAGCGAACCGACGGAAAGAGCTTACTATCGGTGTGCGGTAAAAAAAGAGCCGCAACGAATTCATGCATAAACGGCGCATAGTTTGATAATTCGAGGTTAGTCATCTTCCGAGCAATGCTCAGCGATTTTTCGAAAGCCTTAACGGATGTCAGTGCCATCCGTGCTCCGGTGAGTGAACTGTTTCCGATAAATTGAACCCTCTTTACATCGATATCAGGGATAAGTCCGATAGCAATCGCCTTGGGTATATTCAATGAACTACCGAAACCGCCGGCAACGTAAATGGCATTCAGTTGGTCAAAAGTAAGCCCGACATAGTCCACCAGCGATTTTATTGCGGCGAATATAGCACCCTTCGACTTGATAAGGTTGGCAATCTCCGACTCCGATATCGAGATAGCTTTGCCTGTTTCTGCTTCCTCAGGATAGGCGATAATGTAACGTATTTCACTATCCTCCGTAATCAACCGGGGGTTGCCGTGAAGCACATTGAATTTTCCGTGCTGTTCGATAATGCCGTTTCGTACCAGTTCATAGATGGCATCTATCAATCCGGAGCCGCAAATGCCTCTCGGTTTGGTTTTACCGATAGTTTCGTAAGTAACTTTGCCGTCCTTGATTTCTACTTTCTCGATGGCACCTTTAGTAGCTCTCATACCATTACGAGCACCGCCACCTTCGAAAGCCGGTCCGGCTGAAGCAGAACAACATACTAACCATTCGTTGTTGCCGATAACGATTTCTCCATTGGTACCGATGTCAATCAAGCATCTGATTTCCGGCTGATCGGAGATTCCGCAAGCCAACACACCTGCTACGATATCTCCGCCGACATAACTGGCAATACTGGGTGCTACTTCCAGGATGCCCTGCGGATTAATCTCGATACTGACTTCATGGGCAAAAATTTGAGGATAAACTGCCGTAGTCGGAACGTATGGCTCTAATCTGATAGAGCATGGTGTTAAATTCAATAGGAAATGACTCATCGTGGTATTACCTGCCGCAACAATCGAATCGATGTCTCCGGTGGTGATATGATTTTCTTGTGCCAGGGTTTGAGCTAGATGATTGATATTTGTGATGATGGCTTTATGAAGAGGCTCAAGTGAGCCGCGGACGCAGGCAAATACCATACGCGAGATGACATCCTCACCGTAATGAGCCTGCAGATTATGACTGCCCTTGACTCCGAGAACCTCTCCGGTCTTAAGATTCACCAGTTGGGCAACGACGGTCGTTGTGCCGACATCTACTGCCAATCCATAGTGTTTGTCCGAGGTGTTACCGCCTTCGATTTCCAATATACGTCCTACACCATTGTGTCGGGCAAAAATAACGGTAACTTTCCATTTGTGAGCACGTAATTTCTCCGTCAGATTTTGCAAACAGGCTAAGGAGATTTCAAAGGTCTGATAATCAGAAACTTTGCTGAGCTCCCGTGTGATACGGTCGATATCCGAGGCGTTGTCCTCAAGCGTCGGTTCGGGTAGCTCAAGATAAACCTTCTTTACCAGCGGGTCGAAAGACACGGCTGATTCATTGGATTCCCTGTATAGGGCAACCTTTTCCGGCTCGCTGTAAGTGATAGTGGTGCCCTCCATCATAATCTTTTCCTGCTCCGCTCGTGACTTCACGGGTACCTTTACGGTGAGATTACTCTCGACTTTGGTCCGGCAGGCGAGAACATGGCCGTCTTCGATTTCATCCTTGGAAAAGAAAGCAATAGCATCCTTATCAGCCATTGCCTTCCCGTGGACTACCTGTAACCGGCATTCGCCGCAAAGGCCATCACCGCCGCAGAGACTATTGATAATAATCCCGGCTTTTTCTGCGGCTTGCAGAAGAGTCGAACCGGCTTTTACTTCAACCACTTTATTGTTCGGTAAGAAGGTAACTTTATATTCAGTCATCTTTCCTTCCCGTTTCACAGGATGTATAGTTGTTTGATGTGATTATAGTTTACCAAGAGGTATGAGTATGATACAATCTGAAATACCTGTTTGGCAAATATTCTGCTAAATTCAGTCCCGTTTAACATTCTATTTAGTATTCATCACAGATAAGGGGGAGAGAAATGAACGGACTTGATATTGTAATTATTATTTATCTAATTATCTCAGTCCTCGGTGGGATAGCTCAAGGTCTCATCAGGTCTCTACTTTCCGTAATCGGTCTCATTGTCGGTATCATATTAGCAAGTAACTTTTACCAGCAATTCGGTGGTGTGCTCACTTTCATTCATAATACAGATATCGCTAATATCGCCGCCTTTGTTATTATTCTGTTGGCAGTGATGGCAATTGCAGCACTGATTGCGTTCCTGTTAAGGTCGTTCATCAAAGCAATTATGCTGGGTTGGGTAGATAGACTCGGCGGCGGTGTCTTCGGTTTGATAATGGGAGCATTGTCTGTCAGTGCTTTACTGGCAATAATTGTGAAATTTAGTGATTCCAGCTTGATTACCGGCTCATCGCTGGCGGGTTTCTTCCTGGATAAGTTCCCGATGATTATGGGACTACTCCCAAGTGAATTCGATGCCATACGGAATTTCTTCAAGTAATCAGAATCCTCGTGAATTCTGAAGTAGTCTCTTTGTTATAAAGGGCATGCGAGCCGTATAATAAATTTTGATGCGTACCATTGATTTTGATTACCAGCTCCCTCAGGAACTGATTGCACAAAGACCAATAGAACCCAGGGATACATCTCGTTTGATGCTGATAGACCGTAAAAGCGGGGCAATCGACCATCACCGTTTCTCTGAGCTTTTGGACTTCCTACATTCCGGCGATGTAATAGTTTTCAATGATAGTCGTGTCATCCCAGCTCGACTTTCAGGGACAAAGTCGGGTACTGGCGGTGTAGCGGAGATTCTTTTGCTCAGTCGGCTCAGTCCGAATGTCTGGGAGACACTGGTTAAACCGGGGAGGCGGGTGAAACCCGGCACAATACTTGAATTGACCGGTAGCCGAAAGAAAATAACTATTACTGCTGAAGTGATTGAATCCAGCGAAAACGGTATCCGCGTTATCAAATTTTCCGATGAATCAGCACTATATGATTTCGGTGCGGTTGCCTTACCACCTTATATTCACGAGCCATTGCAAAATCCGAACCGATACCAGACTGTTTATGCTGACCAGGAGGGTAGTGTTGCAGCGCCGACTGCCGGTTTGCATTTTACTCTGGAGCTACTCGCTAAAATCAGAGAGCGGGGAGTGAAGTGTCTGTTCGTGACGCTTCATGTGGGACTGGATACCTTCCGACCTGTTCAGGTAGAAAATCCGCAGGAACATCACATTCATCGGGAATACGGAGTTGTGAGTCAAGAGGTCGCCGAGGAAATATCACGGGCTAAAAAAGAAGGCAGGCGTGTGATTTGCGTAGGCACGACCAGTGTACGATTGGTCGAAGCGGCCGCTCAAGCCGGCGGTAATTCTCTGATAAAACCCTATGAGGGCTGGGTAGATTTGTTCATCCTGCCAGGGTATGGATTTAAAATAACGGATACGATGATAACCAATTTTCACCTGCCGAAATCTACATTGCTGATGCTGGTTTCGGCTTTTGCTGGCAAAGAACTTATCGAAAAAGCGTATCAGACAGCTATCGCTGAAAAATACCGTTTTTATAGTTTTGGCGATGCGATGCTAATACTGTAAAATAGTTCTTGGGGGTAATTACTGATTTGGAAAAGATAGGGAAGGTTTTAGTTCAATGTGATTTCGATGGCACAGTGACCGAAAAAGACATCAGTTTTATGTTGCTCGATGCTTTTGCTAACGGTGATTGGCGTACCGTGAACAAACAATATACAGACGGGAAAATCACCGTAGGGCAGTTTAATGAACAGGCATTCGGTATGGTTAAAGCCGGTAAAAAGATTATGCTGGAATACATAAAAACGAAAGCCAGTCTGCGTAACGGCTTCAAGGATTTTGTAAATTTTTGCGCTAACAAAGACTTCAGACTAGTGATTATCAGCAACGGCCTGGATTTTTATATCAAACAAATTTTGAAGGATAACGACCTATCCGGCATTGAATTTCATGCGGCGGAAACACGTTTTCAACCTCGCGGATTGAGAGTGCAATATATTGGGCCCGATGGAAATGTAGTAGATAGAGCATTCAAAGACAAATACGCGAAATTATATTTTGACGAAGGTTATTACATAGTATATATTGGTAACGGAACTTCGGACCTACCCGCTGCCATGCTCAGCCACCACATTTTTGCCACCGAAAGCCTCCTCCTGAATTGCCAACAACATGGCATAACCTGTACTCCCTTTACTGACTTCACCGAGGTTACTAATTTATTGAAGTTATGGTAGTGCAATGAAAGTAGTTTTGCATATCTGTTGCGGAGTCTGTGGAATTGGGACAATTGAAAGATTGCATGATGAAGGACATCAGATAACGGGCTATTTCTACAATCCCAACATTCACCCCTTCGAAGAGTATGAGAGACGGCTAAAAACTGTCAATATCATTACTAAATTGATGAACTGCTCTCTCGAAGATGCATCTTATGCCCCCAAAGAATGGTTGGAGCAAACTGCTAACCTTGCGGAAGAGCCTGAGGGTGGTAAAAGGTGTGAAGTTTGCTTCCGTATGAGATTGGAGAAGACTTTTCTTTATATGCAGGAACATGACTTTGATGCTTTTACCACCACATTAACAATCGGTCCCCAAAAATCAGCGGAAGTAATTAATCGTATCGGGCGGGAAATCGGGGGAGACAAATTTCTAGTCAGAAATTTTAAAAAACAGGGCGGGTTCCTGCGTGCCAACGAATTCGCAAAGCGATTCGGTATCTATCGTCAGAATTATTGCGGCTGTATTTACAGTATGAGATAAACATTCCTTATATAGATGAAATAATGGATAAAATAAAAGGCACGTTTCGTAATGCACGTGCCTTTTATTTTTCACACTGTTGTGCAGGTTCTATTTTTTCAAGGGTGCCAATGGCGGTAGTTTTTTGGAATTTACCGCACGGGCACGAATGAGATATGCTTCGAGCCAACCGCGAGCTTTCTCCGGATGCTCGGTAGCATAAATAATCGATGCGTAGTCGAGTACATTGATACGGTCGTTAGCCGCCCTCACCGCATCGATATTTATCTTAATAGCGGTCTCTACCGGCATTCTTTCGGGATTGATATCGATGCCGAAATAGTTGTCGTAGCTGTGCATCTTCAGAACATACATTAAAGCATCAAATTGTTCGGGAGCAACGACCCCAATATTGAGGTCCTGGTCGTAATTACCGAGTGGCTGGCTGTTAAGATGTATGTGTGCCAGTCTGCTTTCGGAAAGCGGCCAGCTGTAAGCATAAGGCAGATCTTCATAACCCATCAGGACATGACCGATTTCCGGGTTGAGACAGCAGAGTGCATCGCCTTGTGCCATGATTTTCTTATTCTTCGGGTTTTTAAGCATGCCTTCAATCTTGTGGCACAGGAGCATTCCTTCCGATGTAGTGCCATAGAGAATATGGCCGCGCGGTTCATACGGTTTGGGTTCGAAGGCAATACGTATGCCGGGTACGGCATCCATAGCCTCAGCGAAACCTTCTGCAAATCTGTCGCGCATCGCGGTAAAGTCAATGCCGAAACAGTTCTCATAACCATCAATGCCGGGCCAAACGATGGCAAATTCGGTATTGATTGCACGGTTAAATTCCAGAGTTTTCTTGACCAGTTCGATAGCAGCGCGGCGGGATTTGGAATTCGGATTTGATACCGAGCCGAATTCAAATGGTGGGTCGCGGAAGACCAGGGGGTTTGCGCAAATCAGTTTGATACCGGTATCTTTTTCGAACTTCTGCCAGATGTGGAGATTATCCTCACTGACTTCATTGGGATAATGTGCTTCCAGAGCGTTCAGTCCATAGTCCTTGAGTTTAGCAGCAATCTCGAAACGTGCTTCAAGATTCAAGTCCTTCTTATATTTGGCATGAAACCTGGAATCAGACGGTGAGAAATACCAGATACCTGCCGAGAACTTGGGAGCAAGCTTGAACGATTTCATGTGCTTGACCAATTCTGCAGGACTGCGTTTGATTTTCTGTTGTTGAATGTTTTTAAGTGCCAATGTTTTGCCTCCGCTATATTATTTTAATAACAACTAATTAGATTGTTTGGTCGCAAGAGAATGTGCTTTGGTGATTTTATTTTCAAGTAGGGTAAGCTTTTCTAGATAGCCACCGGCGTTATGATAAGCACTAACATCATCGGGGCGTGGATTAACAGGGATACTCTTTTTCAGCAAATTTTTAGTGATCTCTTCGATTCCCACTTCTTTGCCAGTTGACCTCAAAAAGGCATAAGCGCCGGACATTGCGGCACCCAATGAAGCGCCGGTTTGTTCGATATGTATTACCGGACGATTCCATATTGCCGCGATTCTTCTCACTATCTCCGTGCTGCGCGATGCTCCGCCGGTAATATACAATGGTTCATCGGATTCTTTAGCGAAAAGCTTCGAATAATTATAGATGGTAGCGAGTGTACTTTCCACTAATCCCGAATAATCACTCCCCAACGAAGGTGTATCAGGAGCCATTCGTGTTAGCTCATAACGACGGGAAGCGGGGAATGATTCGTCTCTAGGTTGCCAGAAAACGATGTTTTTTCCTACAGGTGTTTCTTTTAACGCTTTCTCAGCTGGTTCGTACTCCTCTTTTTTCATCCCGTAAGTGGCGCGTAACTGGTCCCAGACCAGAGCACCATTGGTTCGACAACCGAAGATAAACGGTCTGCCGATGCCATCATACATCCCGTTTGCAAACCCATTCATGTCGAGCTTTTCGGGCTTTTTCCCGTCTGTAGATACCATATTCACCAGACTCGTCCCGAGGCTAAGCAGATCGCCGGTAACTACAACCTTTGATTGTGGATTGTCGCCTGAGCCGGCAATGATTCTACAATCCGGACTGAAGCCATATTTTTCGATAAAGAAGGTGGCAATACGCCCTACGATAGTATAAGGAGAGACAATAGGTAACAGTTTGTTTCTCAAAGCACTTTCACCACCGGGGAGTCCATCGGCTACTGCCTTGATTAACTTGACTGACCAGTCTTTGTTTGAGTAATCCATCATCGACATGCCGCAAGCATTTCCAAAGTCCATAGGTGTTCTGGAATTACCGGTCAAAATAGCAGGTACCAAACTGCTGAGCAGATGAAGATGCTCAGTCTCTTGATAGGCTTCGGGAAATTGTTTTGCGATTTTCCTTACGATCGCTCCGGTAAACCTGGCAGGGGAATCCGAACCGGATAGTTGAATCATTCGTTCCTGTCCGCCGATAAAGTTTCTGACAACATCAGCCTCTTCTACGGCATTGGTCATCCATGTTGGTATAAGATTCAGAGCGATACTACCTTCTAATATTGCTACCAGACTTGCTTCACTATTGCCCGGCATATTGAGTCGGGAAAAAACAGTACGTGCTCGGTGGCTCATATAGGCATGACTATGTTGTTGTGCCGATGTATTACAAACAACGATGTTTCTCATCGGCAAACCAACCGATTTCATATCGGCAAACATTGCTTCCAGTGCAGCAAAGAACATTTTGGGAGGCTGGTTTGCTTCGCCTGTGCTTTTCGGCGGCAAAATATAGTCTTGCCCTTGAATGCCATATTTTTTGAGTCGGCTGTCTATTTGATAATTCAGCGAATGTTGAAAAATTATTTCGCGTGAGTCGATATCTACCAATACTGAGGATATACTTTGAGTACTTAAATCAATCCCTAGCGATAATCTTTGTTTTATCATATTATCAAATATAATATTTTACAGACATTACTGCAATAGGGTTGAAATAATATATATGCTATTATAGTACCTGAATGTATATATAAAGATTTCATAAAATTCAAGCCTAAACCAGCTCTGGAAATATACAAAGCAGGAGTGTGTTATGGTGTCGAAGAAGAAAACACAAAAAAATCTGAGACTTCAACCAGTCCTGGAAAGGTTTGAAGGGAACCCTATTCTGGGTCCAGACCCCAGTCACCAGTGGGAGTCGAAAGCTGTCTTTAACCCAGCCGCCATCTACGAAGGCGGTAAGGTTCACATACTGTACCGGGCACTTGGGGATACTGACACCTCAGTTATCGGGTATGCATCCAGCCTTGATGGGTTCCACATCAACGAACGATTGGATAAACCGGTGTATGTACCTCGGGAGCCATTTGAAGGTGTTAGCGCAGTGCGTCATACTAACTCCGAACTGTCTGATAACTATAGATCCGGAGGAAGTTTTGCGGGTGGTTGTGAAGACCCCAGACTGACCAGGATCGCTGATAGAGTATATTTGACGTATGTAGCCTACGATGGCTACAGTTCCCCTAGGATAGCATTAAGTTCAATACACATTGATGATTTCCTTAACAAAAACTGGGAATGGAAAAGACCAGTCCTCATCTCGCGGCCGGATATTGTAGATAAAAATGCTTGCATCTTACCGGAGAAAATAGATGGTAAATATGTAATCTTCCACCGGATTTTTCCTGACATTTTGATTGATTTTGTCGATGATTTGGATTTCGATGGCAAATCAAGGTGGTTAGAAGGGCAATTCAAAATACCGATCCGAGAATTAAGCTCTAGCTGGGATAGCCGTAAAGTTGCTGCTGGGCCACCACCAATGAGAACAAAAGACGGATGGTTGTTCATCTACCATGCTATTGATGATAAAGATGAATTTCGTTATAAAATGGGTGCGATGCTACTTGCTATAAAGGATCCACCAAGAGTTCTGGCGCGTACTACACATCCCATTCTGGAGCCTTTAGCACGCTATGAGAATGAAGGTTTGAAGTCCGGGGTAATCTATCCATGCGGCGCTGTAATCTTGAATGACCAACTATTTGTCTATTATGGCGGAGCAGATATGGTAGTGTGCGTAGCAACAGCTAAAATGAGCGAATTTATGTCACAGTTGAGCCACGATAAGGAAACAGCTCCGGTGAGCACACCTGCACATGTACCGACTAAACCCGCTAAACCTGTCGTAGAAAAAGGCAAGCCTATTGTTCACGGATTCTGTGTAAAATGCCGTGCCAAACGGGAAATAAAGAATCCTCGTCATGTCATTCTGAAAAATTTATGCCATGCCATGGAAGGCATTTGTCCCTGGTGTGGAACTAAGATAATCCGATTTGGGCGTGGTTAGAATAGACTCTTTAAGGATGTAAATTACGATGAGTGAAATGAGACGCTCCGATGAAAATCCTATCATTATCCCAAATTCCGAAAATACATGGGAAGCGGATGGCGCATTTAACGGTTGTCCGGCGAAAGACGGAGGCAAAATTCACTTCGTTTATCGAGCTGTTTCTCAACCTCAAAAGATAGCAGGACATGAATTGCCTCTCTCTACCATCGGGTATGCTTTGAGTGGTAACGGACTTCATTTCAAAAATCGTCGTCAGTTCATCAAGCCTGATTACGATTGGGAGAAATTCGGATGTGAAGATCCGCGTGTCACCAAAATGGATGGGAAATTCTATATTTTTTATACGGCTCTGTCTGCTTTCCCTTTTTATGCCGAGTGCATTAGAGTCGGAGTGGCTATCACCCGTGACTTCAAGAAAATCAATGCAAAGCACCTTGTCACACCGTTCAATTCCAAAGCAATGTCACTTTTTCCGGAAAAAATCATGGGTAGGTACGCCGTTGTTTTGAGTGTCAATACCGATATTCCGCCAACCAGAATTGCAGTTGCTTATTTCGACCGTGAGGAGCAGATGTGGTCGCCGACATACTGGGAAGGCTGGTACTCATTACTAAATGAGAACATCATACCTCTGGAAAGATCTCCGAAAGACCATATCGAAGCGGGTGCGCCTCCCATCAAAACGAAATATGGTTGGTTGCTCATTTATTCATACATTCAGAATTATTTTGCACCGCCGGCAGTTTTCGGCATCGAAGCAGCTCTGCTTGATTTGCATAACCCGCAAAGAATTATTGCGCGTACCGATAAACCATTGCTGGTACCGCGGGAAGAATATGAAAAATACGGCAAGGTACCGAACATCGTTTTCCCGACAGGTGCAATGGTCAAAGACAGCACATTCTATCTCTACTACGGCGCTGCCGATACAACCTGTGCCGTGGCGACCGTCAAACTGGACGATTTATTAGACGATATTCTGGAAACAAGAATCAAGCAGGTCAGACTACAGCGTTTCTCGGGTAATCCTGTTATCAAGCCTAACCCTAAGTTTGCATGGCAGGCAAGAGCAGTTTTTAATCCGGCGGCTCTCTACGAATATGGTAGAGTGCATCTTGCTTACCGGGCGATGTCAGAGGATAACACCTCGGTAATCGGATTTGCCTCCAGCGGCGATGGTTTCAATTTCGAGGAGCAACCTCCTGAGCCGATTTATACTCCCCGTGAAAATTGCGAAGCGAAACTGGTACCGGGCGGTAATTCCGGTTGTGAAGATCCCAGACTGACCCGAATCGACGATAAGATTTACATGCTCTATACGGCCTTCAACGGCAGGAGCGAACCGCGTGTGGCATTGAGCTACATTACACTGGATAATTTTATTGCCCGATGCTGGAATTGGTCGAAGCCGATTTTGATTTCACCACCGAATCAGTCTGACAAAGATGCAGCGATTTTCCCCAAGAAAATCAAAGGAAAGTACGCAATCCTGCATCGTCTCGGTGTCAGCATTTGGCTTGACTTGGTGGATGACTTAAAATTCGAGGGTAACCGATGGCTCAAAGGTACTATCATCATGAGCCCGAAGAATGAATTGCCGGATACCGAGAAACTGGGCATTTCTGGACCACCCATCGAGACAAAATACGGCTGGCTTTTGCTTTACCATTGTGTTTCCCGAAAGACACAGCCGATGACTTATTATGTTGCGGCTGCTTTGCTGGATTTGAAAGACCCTTCGAAAGTTATCGCACAAAGAAAAGTGCCGATTCTGGAGCCGGAGACGCCTTATGAACTCTTCGGACAGGTGAATAACGTCGTGTTTCCCTGTGGGGCAGTGGTAATCGGGGAAGACCTGTTCGTCTACTACGGCGGTGCCGATAGTGTCATCGGTGTAGCGACAATGAAGCTGGATGAACTTCTGAACAGCCTGATTACCTGGGGACAGATGGGTACCATGCTGGAGAAATTCGGAAAAAAGTAGAGTTTAGTACTATTTGTACTTGGTTGTGTTTGGGTAGGAGTTCTAGAAGAGGGAGGACACCTTTGATGTCCTCCCTCTCGTAATAATCCCCCTCGCCCTAGTAGGGCGAGGGGTGGGGAGTGGGTCGCTGTGTAACGAAAGCCACTCATTTTACCAAACAACCATAGAGCTCACCCAACTTGCCTTTTTCGCCTATTTCCCTTACAATTTTAACTGGCTTGCGGGTGTAACTCAGTTGGCAGAGTGCTTGCTTCCCAAGCAAGTTGTCGAGGGTTCGAATCCCTTCACCCGCTCCACATTCAACCCCTCTTTTACCCTCATCCCAATGAACCAATTTCGTAGTCAACTCTCTTGTGCTTGCCCTCTGTCATTTTCAGGTGTATGATTGGCGTATCCGGAGAATCTAGTTTTAGTTACGATATAGGAGGCTAACATGGCAGACTACGACCAAAGACAGGCGGACTGGGCTAAACGGGAAGAGTCGAGGAACGTTAAAGTGGGAGATGCCAGAGGCAGGGCAAGCGGAGATATCAAAAAGGGCGATGATGTAAGGATTAGAATTGACAGAGTCGAGGCGCTGAGTTTCCCTTCTTCTGCAGACATAAAGAAAGGCGATACTATAAGGATAATCATCGAAAAGGTGTAGTTTTTATAACTTGCTCTACTTTAAGAAGAATTATGGACAATTCGAATCCCTTTATTTAATATAATATTTGAGAATAAAAGAAATATTACCAAGTTACCAACCTGAACGGTAAAACTAAAAGCTGACCATTGCAGAACCATTACGTTAGCTTTAGCAGACCAGATGCAATGTTATAAGGTAAATTCCTGCCCGTCGAAGTAATTGAAACCGGGGTCAAATTATGACTGAACCATTAAAATTGCCTTACCTTCAAAAGCTGGAGGAGCGCGGTAAACTGCACATCTGGCTCGTTGACGGTAGTTACATCCGAGGTCACATCGATGAAGAATTCACCAATTTTGGCCAGCATTATCGTTATCAGTATATCCCCGAACATGAGTTCTGGATTGACCGTGAAGCCGAACATGATGAACACCAATTATTTGTTGAGCATTTGCTTGTAGAATACCGATTGATGGCGAAAGGAATGCCTTATGAAAAGGCTTTACCTGAAGCCGACCGTATCGAAAGAAGAGAACGCCGGCGTGCCGGTGATATGATCCAGATAACCCATAATGGCCAAAAATTGCCGGATGGTAAAGAAGTTCACGAACGACTCTGGAAAAAACTGGAGAATGGGTTTAGTGTTTGGATTGTGAACGGCAGGATGGTACGCAGTGTCTTCGATATCGATTTTACGGAAGGCGGGCATGATCACGTCTATGAATTCGTGCCTGAAAACGAGGTCTGGATCGACGATGCGATTGAAGAAGCAGAACGAGGCTATGTACTATTGCATGAACTCCACGAACGGAACCGCATGGTTAAAGGTTGGACTTACAACAAAGCTCACGCTGAATCAAGCCGGCTGGAATATCACTGTCGTCACCATTCTGATGAACTACATGATGCACTGGTAGCCGAAGGCTGGAGTTAAACTCTATCATGTCATTCCTGCGAAGGTAGGAATCCAGTTTATTGAATCTATCTCATCATTCCTCTATAATAACGTTTAATGCCAGATATTATTGAAGGTAGAAATCCTGTACTGGAATTGCTTCGGGCCGGACACCCTGTCAATAGAATCCTGTTTGCCCGCAGCATCCGGAGAAATAACGTCATAGCTGAAATTCTCAATCTCGCCAGAGCCGGTGGTACTCCGGTTGAATTTGTTGATGAAAGTGTCATCCGTCGCCAGAGTGTAACTGGTTTCAGTCAGGGAATCATTGCACTTACTGCAAGCAAAGAATATGTCGGGCTGGATGATTTACTGGCTATTTCCAAAAAGAAAAACGAACCACCGTTATATTGTATCCTGGATGGCATCGAAGACCCGATGAATCTCGGGGCAATTTTAAGAACGGCGGACGCCGCCGGTTTTCATGGTGTTGTTATCCGGTCCAGAAGAGCGGTTGGTCTAACATCTGTGGTTGCCAAAGTCTCCGCCGGAGCTATCGAATACGTGCCGGTTGCTCGAGTCGCCAATATCTCACAGACAATCGAATTGTTGAAAAAAGCTAACGTTTGGGTAACAGGCATCGATATGTCCGGCACTCAGGATTACACAAAAATCGACTATAAACTGCCCACGGCGATTGTCATCGGAGGAGAAGGTAAGGGATTATCCGACCTGACGAAAAAGAGGTGTGACTCCATCGTCTCTATCCCGATGAAAGGTAAAGTCAGTTCGCTGAATGCCTCGGTGGCATCTGCACTGGTAATGTATGAGGCTTCACGACAAAGGAGTTAGTAAACTTTGTCAAACGTGAATCCGTATCTTTATCCTGAACACCCTCCAGTTTTCAATCTTTGCCTTGTCAAACAAAATATGCACTGGCGGCATTATTCGGTTGAATTCCATGTGGCATCACCCAATCACTATGACGGAGGAGAACTGGCTAAGGGTGAATACTTCGAACCTTTGCAGGCAAAGAATGCTCCTCTGGCAATATTGATTCACGGCTGGGGAGACCACAGTGTCATTCCATTCAAGTCAATGGCCGGGGGACTATTACGCAGAGGCATCGCTTGTTTTATATTGTATCTGCCATTTCACGGCAGTCGTCTCCCGGAAGAGATGAAGCCAAGACTTGCTAATCTCACTCCCGAAGAATGGTTCACCGGTTATCAGATGGCAGTTACCGATATCCGTCGCATCGTTGACTGGGCAAATGAAAACGGACACCAAAAGATTACAGTCATCAGTTTGAGTCTGGGCTCTTTTATATCTTCAATTGCCATGGGGGTAGACCGGCGTATCACAGCAGGAGTATTCATTGTCCACGGTGGCAATTCGGGAAAGATTATGCAGTTTAGCCGGATAAACAATTTCCGGAAAAGCTATCGCCGCTCTCAAGAAGAGTATGAAGAGAACCAGAAAAAGTATGCAGACTATATGAGAGAAGTCGCTAGCAAAGGCTTCGAAAATGTTACGCCGGAGCAACAGAATTTTCTCATCGACCCACTGACTTATGCTCCCCTTTTAAAAGGACGTCCGGTATTGATGATAAATGCTCTGTGGGACGAGCTTATACCCAAGGAAACCTCTTTGGAATTCCGGCAAGCCTGCGGACAATGTGAACAAATTTGGTTTCCGTCGACACATGCCAGCATCTGGATATGGTACCCGTTCATTGTCCGCAAAATCAATAGATTCCTAAAATCATCGCTTAATCTCTGAGATTCTCTTTCCATAACGTAATCGTATCTGTTTTATGTTATAATTCAGTGGTAAAATAGATGGCAAAATAGGTCATTCCGTTCTCAGGGGGAATCAAACAAACACGAGATGAAATTCACCAAAATGCAAGGCGCCGGTAATGATTTCGTCGTCATTGAAAGCAAAAACGGGCGTTTCGATTGGTCAAAACTAGCAATAGAAATTTGCGACCGTCACTATGGAGTTGGCGCTGACGGGCTACTGTTAATGTTACCTTCGAAAGTTGCCGATTTTCAGATGCGGATTTTTAATTCCGATGGTTCGGAATCGACAACATGCGGAAATGGGCTCCGATGTCTGGTAAAGCATTATACCGACGTGAACAATGACAGGCACGACTCGGAGATAAGCATCGAGACATCGGTCGGCGTCAGAAAAGCACGAATCCATCGTCGCAAAGACAAGGTGACAGAAATTCAGGCAAGCATGGGTGAGCCGAGAGTAGGGCATAATGGCACATCTGCCAAAGCTGTTTACCGGAAGAAACAACTTGACATAAAGTTAGTAATGAATCGAACTATCAAAATCAATGGACACGATTTATTGCTTAATCTGGTCTCCATCGGAAATCCGCATGCAGTACATTTTTACGATGGTTCGGTAGCCGATTTTCCGCTGGCAGAATTCGGACCAAAAGTCGAACAACACAAGCTATTTCCCGATGAAACTAATTTCGAGGTCGTTAAAATAATCAGTCGTAAAGAAGTGGAAGCACGTGTTTGGGAGAGAGGAGTAGGGGAGACTCTCGCTTGTGGCAGTGGTGCTTGTGCTATTACGGCAGCAGGTCATCTGCTCGGCGAACTTGATAGTAAAGTAGCAGTTAAACTCCCCGGCGGTACACTGATAGTCGAATGGGATATCGATGGTGAAGTATTTCTCAGTGGGCCGGCAGTGAGCACTTTTACCGGCGAGTGGTAACAAGTGGTAATTGGTTTTCTACAAAATTTAATTTTAAGGACGTAATAAATGAGATTATCGCAAAGAGTTGAAAATTTACCCCCTTATCTTTTTGTTGGGATAAGCCGTAAGATTGCCGAAAAAAAAGCCCGGGGGGAAGATGTCGTTAGTTTTGGTATCGGTGACCCGGATATTCCCACACCACCGCATATTATCGAGCGACTTTGCAAAGAGGCACATGAATCCTCAAATCACCGTTATCCGGAATCGGAAGGTCTACCGGAACTGCGGAAAGCAATCGCCGAGTGGTATGGACGGCGCTTCGGAGTCTCACTCGACCCTGATAAAGAAGTAGCTCCTTTGATGGGTTCTAAAGAAGGAATTGCACATATCGCTATGTGCCTTCTTAATCATGGAGACACCGCGCTGATGACTGACCCCGGATATCCTGTATATTCTGTTGGAACGGAACTGGTCGGTGGCAGGCCGTATTTTCTGCCGATAAATGCCAAGAATAATTTTTTACCCGATCTTAACAGCGTGCCGGAGAATGTGTTAAGAACGACCAAATTCCTGTGGTTGAATTACCCGAATAATCCTACCGGTGCAATTGCAGACCTCGAGTTTTTTAACAGAGCCGTTGAATTTGCTAAGAAACACAATATCTGTATCTGTCATGATGGACCTTACTCGGAGGTAGCTTTCGATGGATACAAACCGGTTAGCTTCCTGCAGGCTCAAGGTGCAAAAGAAGTCGGTATTGAGTTTCATTCTCTCTCCAAAACCTACAATATGGCAGGCTGGAGAATTGGTATGGCAGTAGGCAATGCTTCGGTCATCAATGCTCTCAAATCACTGAAATCGAATATCGATTCCGGCATTCCGCAGGCAATTCAATATGCTGCTATCGAAGCCTTGAATGGTCCGCAGGATTGTGTCAAAGAACATAACGATACTTACCAGCGCCGCCGCGATTTGATTGTGGATACATTGAACAAAAT
>CAIWXV010000061.1 GCA_903916765.1 uncultured Dehalococcoidia bacterium
AAGAAGAACTAATGGATTCTTTGGAAGAATGACTACCATAAAAGATGTAAGGGAAATATTCGCCCAAAAGGGGCTACGTTTCCAGCACCTACCGCCGGATGACTACGTGGTAAAAAGCGCTAAAGTTGTAGAGAGACATATATTCCCTAACGGCGACTCTATGGCGGCGCTCAATATCACATATATCAATGACAAAGGCAAAGCCGTCTCTGATTTGTTTGTCTGCGAAGGCAAAATAAAGAAGAGTAAGGTTGACACTCCACTAATAGAACCTCCAGCACTTACGCAGTTGAAATCTCTTCCAATGCGAGAAACTTTTGAATTTGGTTCCGACAACGAGGCTATCGAATACATAAAGATGGCGTTAACCCATCTGCTTAAGGATAATGATTACACTCCAGCTGAAGCAGAGGGCTGCGATTTGTACCTTAAAAAATCTTCTGCGGGCTTTTTCATCAATATAACACCCAGATTTGATGAGGTAGCATTGGCCAAAGCAAACGCCCTGGTAGACTTGAGGATGAAGCACGGTAACGATAACTTTTTCGCCTTAGCTGCCCCTTCTTTTCAGGATTCAATGGGTTTATCTCTGTTACTGCAAGAGCGCTGGCTCAGTATTAATGGGGAATTATTAGCTGCACATCGTATCGGTGTATATACCGTCAATAATAAAAATCCCAATCAGATTTTCCCATTTACCGTATACCCACAGAAGGACAGGAAACTGGCACGGTATTTCATAGCTACCACACAACAGTGGTCCCTTATGCGTGATAAATATTTACAGTATAGAGCCGAAAAGGAGAGGAAAGATACCGCTATCTCTCCTCAATAGATAACGAGCTGAACAATCCCAAAAGGAAAGAAAGGAGATCTAAATGGCAGAAGACAAATGTGAGATAGAAGTAAAAGGCGCTTTGGTGATTGCCCGGATAGATAACCCGACCAAACGGAACGCTCTTGGCGGTGGGGTGTTACAAGACTTGGCTAAAGCAATTGAGACAATAGAGCGGGACAGGAAACTCAGATTCTTGATATTAACCTCAAAGGGTGACCATTTTTCCGCCGGTATGGATATTGGCGGCGCTGACCCCAATGCAATGCAAGACAGACTTGACCTATTTGGGTCCGTTCTGACCAAGCTTGAAGGCTTACCTGTGCCAGTGCTGGCCGCGGTCAGAGGAATAGCCTTCGGCGGTGGTTTTGAGCTTGCGATGGCTTGTGATATGATAATGGCCTCTGAAACAGCCATGTTTTCCTTGCCAGAGCCAGCTCTAGGAGCTTGTCCACCTTTTGGCGCTTTGAGATTGGGCAATCTAATTGGCAGACCAAGGGCAAAAGAGATATTGATGACCTGCAGAAGAGTATCTGCTGTTGAGGCAGAGAGAATCGGCTTGGCTGTTAAAATTGTACCAGACAAAGAACTTAACGACCAGGCAATAAAGATGGCTGAAGATATAATGAAGAAGGGTCCCATTGCAGTTCAATTAATAAAGACTGCTATCAACCGTGACCTGGGCGGTTACGACCTGGCATACAAGAAAGCTTGTGAGTTGTCCGCCCGCGTGGCTGCTGATTTCGAAGAGGGGGTTAAAGCATTCTTCGAGAAGAGGGAGCCCCGGTTCAAGGGCAGGTAATTC
>CAIWXV010000062.1 GCA_903916765.1 uncultured Dehalococcoidia bacterium
CCGATCTCCTCAGAAATAATGCCCAGGCAGCCGAGGTTTACGATTGCCATTTGATATAAGTCCTTATCGTGCTCACGATTGATAATAATCTTTTCGCCATCGGCTTTAATAAGGGAGAGGCAACATATTTTGCCATCCTTTTTCCAGCCAATCAGTGCCAGTTTATCACCGGCATGAATATCAGCCTTTTCTCTAGTATCTTTCGGTAACACCATCTGTCCGCGTTCATCGACGGTGACAATCGATTCCACCTTACAGCAAGCTCCAAGCGATTTCTTCTTTGCCGACATATCATACCCCCTGAGAATATACCGAATATTCTGCTTTTTCTGATTTATCTGAATAATAACAGACTGGATAAATGGTTGTCAAGTACCTGTTTTAAAAAAGTCAGAAATCCGGAAGGGTTAAAGGTAAAGTTTCTCTCAATCTCTCCTCAAGTTCTTCCGCCGTCATCCCCTGTAGGGAAATGAGTTTTCTTTGGCTGGTTGCGCCCTTATCGATTGAGAGGCGACTTTTACTGATATCGAGAATGTCACTGAGAAATTCGAGCAATTCCTTGTTAGCTTTGCCTTCTAAGGGCGGTGCGGCAATTTTCAGATGCCAGACGCCATCCTGCAAGCGCAAAACTTCGTTTCTCTTCGCTCCCGGATGCGCTTGTACTGCAATTCTAGTTGTTTTTTCTGTCTTTGCCATCAGAATTTAAACACCCGTTCTGCATTTTCTGTAGTCTGGTTGGCAACCGCTTCTGCCGATTTTCCCAAAATTCCTCCCAGAGTCACTACAGTCAGTATTATATAAGTCGGCTCATTCCGCTTGCCACGGTATGCTTGCGGCGGTAGAAAAGGACAATCCGTCTCTACCAATAATCTATCCTGAGGAACAGTTTTGATAACTTCCGGAGCACGACTATTCGGATAGCTGATATACCCTCCGAAAGCGAGGTAAAATCCCATATCAAGATACCTCCCGGCGGTTTGTTTATCGCCGCTGAAGCAGTGAATTACACCGGGACACTGAGGATGAATGAGTTTCACCCATTCTGCCAAAATTTTCTGAACGTCGCTTGCTGCTTGTCTATCGTGGATAACGACCGGTAGAGAAACTTCAGCTGCCAGTTCCAATTGCCACTTCAAGACCTGCAACTGTGCTTCTCTGGGCGAATAGTTACGGTAGAAATCCAATCCCATCTCTCCCAGAGCAACCACCTTGGGGCTTTTCACCATTTCGGCAATGCGGTTTATGTCCGTTTTCTGAATATTGGCGGCATCATGCGGATGAATCCCCACTGCTGCAAAAATCTGCGGGTGTTTCTGCGATAATTCGATAGCTTTTGCACTCGATTTCACATCGGTACCAACAGTGAGAATCTTGCTGACACCGGCATCGATTGCCCTTGCTACAACAGCATCGTAATCGGTGGCGAAGTCCTTCATATCCAGATGGGCATGGGTATCGATGACGGATAATTTTTGCATGGTCGGTCTACGTTCCATTAGCACTGGGCAATGCCGATAAGCTCACGAATATCTTTAATCTTTTCTTTCTGCAAAAACTTTTCAATTCCTTCCAGGACATCCATCGGGGCACGGGGATTCATAAAGCTGGCAGTGCCTACCTGAACAGCCGTAGCGCCTGCCATAATGAACTCGATAGCATCGTTACCGTTAACAATACCACCACAACCGATAATCGGTATCTCCGCGCTTCTAAAGACGGTGTAAACCATCTGTAAAGCAACCGGTTTGATTGCAGGACCAGAAAGACCGCCATAGCCATTGCCCAGTAGTGGTTTCCGCGTTTTAATATCTATTGCCATGCCTTTGAGAGTATTTATCAAACACAAGGCATCGGCACCGGCGGCAGCAACCGCCTTAGCTATGCTGACAATTTCAGCCGTGTTCGGCGTCAGTTTAACAATAACCGGCAGAGAAGTCGCTTTTCTAACAGCTTCCGTCACCTTTGCGGAAGATACAGGGTCGGCGCCAAACTCGGCACCACCGGCTTTAACATTCGGACAACTGATATTGACTTCGATACCACTAACTCCCGGAATGCCATCAAGCCCCGAAGCTAAACGTACATAATCATCGACTGTTTTTCCGGCGATATTGACAATCACCGGCACTTCCCATTTTGCCCAGACCGGAGTTTTCTCCTTTATCAATGCATCCAGACCGATATTTTGTAATCCGATAGAATTAAGCATTCCACCGGCTATTTCCGCGATTCTGGGTTGAGGATTACCCTCTCTGGGTTCCAGAGTAGTACCCTTGCAGACAATCGCTCCCAGCTTTTGAATATCGAAAAGGTATTCGGACTCCATTCCGTAACCAAAAGTTCCGGAGGCAGTCATCACCGGGTTCCTTAGCTTTAAACCCGTCTTGTTTTTGGGAGCCAACTGCACTGAAAGCTTCATCGCATCCCCCTAATCGACTTTAATTTCCGTATCGGTGACATCAATCTGCGTACATGCATTATTATAAAAGAAACGCTCGCCAAGTTCTTGTGCCATTATCCCCGATGCCTCTAACCCCGTGCAATGAGAAACCCCGACTTTTTGCACATCCAGTTCCTTCATAGCCTCAATGGTCTTATAGACCCGCTCGGTAGATGCATCGATAAGATGACAACCTCCGATGACCATCCGTATCTCTTTTCTGCCGGTCAGCTTCTGAGCATGATACAGGGTATTTATCACACCACGATGTCCGCAACCCAATATAACTATTAACCCCGGCTTAGTATTGACGATGAGCGCCAGGTCATCCTTTATTTCATCGGAATGCCATCCCGAGTCCTCTTTCACATAGAAACGGTTAGGGGTAATTTGTTCGAAATCGGTAACCATCGGGACTTCACCGGTGGTTATTATGCTCTCGGTTATCTTCACCGACTCTTTACTCAATTTGAAAACAGCCCCGAGACTTTCAAGGTCCTGCAAGTGAAAAGGTATACTGATGTTTTTTCGCTTATCTTCCCGTTGACCTGCATATTTTGCGTCCCAGACATCAGGATGCGAGATAACCTCGACCTTTTTCCCGATATGTTTCAGAACATCTTGCAAACCACCGGTGTGGTCCAGATGCCCATGACTCAAGACAACCTTATCGACCTTGCGCAAGTCGACACCCATAACATCCGCATTATGCACGACAGAGATACTTTGACCGGCATCCAGCAGAACGTTGGCTGTTTCGGTCTCTATCAGGATGCTCAGCCCCCATTCTGCCAGCAATCCCAGAGCATCTACGGTATTCTCACTGAGAGTTGTAATCTTCAGTGTCATTTTCACCTACCGTCAAAATTATAAGCTATGTATGCTCTTCAGGCAAATACCTGCCGACGACAACCAGAGGCAAGGCGATATCGCTGAGACAGCACGGCCCCCAGACAGCGAGAAAAAGAAAGATGAAAATGATAACAAATTGCACCCCGCTAACCGTAGCGCCGAGTGCCATAACGATATGGAATAATGATGCCCACGTGCTGATGAGCACATGCGCCGAATGAGGAAATTTGGTAGTCGGTTTTAACATTCCAATCAGAATGCCTAGGAATGCGGCGGGATTCACCAGCCACCACTCTTCCAGAAAACCGATATGCAATTCTCTATTGGGTAAATTAAGAGCCCACTCTCCCAGATAAGGAATCAGAGAATCGCTCAATGTTGCCATGCCGACCGCTATAACAAAGCCTACCAATACCGCCAGCCAGATTTTCCCCGGCTTGTATTTCCGGTACATCGATGTGATGACGATTGCGCTAAAAGTGACATGGAGAGGATGCAAAATATAAAAGAGCGTTTCGGAAATTCGATTTACCTGTATTAAAGCGCCCGTTAAAGCAATAATCAGCATGATAATAACACCGGTTACTGCCCCGAAAGCAGTAAAGGGAGCATGATGTTTCAATTCGGCGGCAATTCTCTCGCGCACTTCTAACTCAATCCTCTAACATTTAATTTTTTGACATGGCAAACACAGCCCGGTGAATTCCAAAACATGGCTGTCTATTCTGAAACCGCTCTCTTTGGCAAGCCGTTTCTCCAGTTCAGCCAGACGATGACCAGTGAAATCGACTACCCGGCCGCATCGATTGCATATCAAATGATGGTGATGTTGTGACGTACCGACCGTGTAGGCAGGACAATCACCGCTAGCATGAAGCTCACAAACGAGACCCAAGTCCATCAGAATTCCTAATGTACGATAAACCGTTACTAACCCGATATCCGGGTGCTCGCGGTGAAGTTTTTCATATATCAGAGCTGGGGTGAATTGACTTTGGCAGGTAACAATAGAGACAACAACTGCCCGACGTTGATTGGTCAGTTTATAGTTATGCCTCTTTAATTCGGTGTTTATCTTTTTCTCAGTCAGTTTCATTGAGTGTCTAAATGAAAATAATTATCAATTACAAATGTAAAACAATTATCAATCTTTGTCAATGACAATTCATAACACTATCATTCTGAACGTAGCGAAGAATCTCCCAGCCTACTCAATACTGTCATGCTGAACGAAGCGAATGTATCTCGTTGTGTGGAGGAGTATATAATCCCCTTTTGCCAATGAATATTAAGGCTGGAGTTGTGTAGACATATGAAGAAGATCAAACTTTTTAAAATTAACATTTTGCTATTATTTATTTTAGTTGTCATATCAATATTCCCCGGTTGTGATAATACAGACGTCAATTCTTATAAAACCTTCACATCGAGTGAAGGGGCAGTCCACTTTTCTTTTGAGTATCCTGCCTTCTTTCAAACTCCCCCCAAAATCAACACCAAGAATAATTCACAGTCCATTGAGATCGGCGCAGTTGGAGTAATCAAACCGCAGGTGAATGGCTCTGAAGTCCTTTTTATTTCAATCGTCCCAATCAGTGAGTCTTTTCCAAATGCGAAGGCAATGATGGACTTTGAACTTAGCCGTAGTGAACAACTTTCAGACTTTAAATTATTAAAGCGTTCGGCAGTGACCATGGCAGGGACTAATGTTGAACGAATAATCTACTCATATTTTGGATTCCGTTCATCGATGGAATCATACGAAGAAACAGGAACAGCATATGAAGCATATTTTGATTCAGAGGAGGACACATCTGTAAAATTGAGATGCTTGCCGATGAATATGCAGCGGCTGAACGGGCCGAAGTCGATTTTAATCACCTTATTTAGACCTTCAAAATCTTGCCTTAGCACTTGAACCAGTGAAACTCGATAAAAATAAGAAAGCCCCCCGATGTTTGCGAGGGGCTTTCGTTTTACCCGCGGTAATAGAAGCTTTGTAAGCGTCACGAGTGACCGAGGGCGTTAATCCGCCGGTGAAGGTCGGACATTAGCGTAAAGCTTCTGCCCGACTGCCAATTGGCCTTTAAGCTTAATCTGACCACCGGTGCCTACGGTAATAAGACTAGACACGTCTTTCTGGTAACCGCACAGTAAACACTCTTCATACCAGCCATCTGTTTCACGCTGGATAAAGAGGTCACCGTTACACCGGGGACAACCCTTCAATTTCCAAACTGCCATATTTCCCATCCATTCAAGTTAACGAGGACATCCGATATCGATTAGTTTTTGATGTCCTTCTCAAGTTTGCGGATATTTTCGTTACCCGCTAACGACCTTTTCTATCTAATCCGTCTTACACAATAAACTATCAAGGTAAAGAAATTATTAAGATTAGGCACTGCGGGTAACGACAAAGTAACTAAAAGGTAAAATTTTTGTTACAAAACAGCAGAAGACTAAAAACCGATAGCTTTAAGCCGTACCATCAGAACAGCATCCGAGGTGCCTATTTTGTCTCAAGCGGAATGAAAATGACATCTGCGGAAGAGTCCTTGACCGGATAGATAATCTCGGCGAAGATGGTCTCTTTCGACTTCTTGTCTGCTAGCTTATTTTCGAAGATTAACCGATAACTCGTTCCTGTCGACTGAGAAGCCGTAAAGGAAAGGCGGTCGGATGTAATCCCGGTGGTAGCTGATGTAGCTACTGTATTATAGATAACTGCCACCCCCGCTTTAACCTGGAAACCAACACTGCCACCCGTGGTAGGCTTCTCTGTCTTATACCAGCAATCCACTTTATCACCGTCAGCCAGATTAAGGTCGATTGTAAAGATACCGCCACCCTCAATCTCAAGACGCAGTTGACATACCTGCCATTCCGTATTTTGAGAATTCACCTTCGTCATCTTTACTATTTCATATGTTCTTGCAGGAGTCGCCGCAGTCTCAGAACCCCCGGAACATCCGACAATTAGTAACATAGCCAAAACCATAACTACCGATACGGCAATTTTAAATTGTTTCACTTTCAGCCTCGCTTGATACCCCTATTGTGATAAAGAATACAACCGGGCAGCCAATTAGTCAACATCAGCATTCAAAAATACACAGGGGGAAAATCCTGTCGGAAACGGGCAAAAAATCAAGGCTTTGCATGGTATAATCAAAAATATGGATAAAAATCGATTGAATCGCCACGTTAAAATAGTCTGCACCCTCGGACCTGCCAGCAACTCTCCGGAAATCCTCGAGAAAATGCTGTCGGAGGGTATGGATATTGCACGTTTGAACCTGTCTTACGGCACTTTTGAGGAACATCGTCAAACCATTCAAATGGTTCGTTCCATCAGTCAGAAACTGGGCCTTTCCACCGGTGTTTTATTAGACCTGCCCGGACGGAAACGCCGCACTGGAGATACTAGGGCCGTTTTCGGAGAACACCTTCAGTTTGCTCAGGCAAATCAGGTCGATTTCACCGCGCTGTCTTTCATCACTTCAACACAGCAGGTGGAGGAGGTGAATACCCTGCGTAAAGAAATGGGCATAGATATCCCCGTCATCGTCAAAATAGAAAAAGGCGAGGCTCTGGCAGTGAGCGGTGCTATCATCGACATGGGCGACGGGGTCATGGTTGCCAGAGGAGACCTAGGGTTACAAATAAACATCGAGAAAGTGCCTCTGGCTCAGAAGAAAATCATCCGCGAAGCGAATCAGCGAGGCAAGCCGGTTATTACCGCCACCGAGATGCTGGAATCGATGGTAAAATCGCCAACTCCCACAAGAGCAGAGGCAACCGACGTCGCTAATGCCGTCCTCGACGGAACCGATGCCGTGATGCTCTCCGAGGAAACTTCCTTGGGGAAGTACCCCGTAGAAGCCATCCAAATGATGTCGAAAATAATCAGGGAAGCGGAAACTGCCTATCCTTATGACCTTAATCTTCAAGACTCAGGGCTCCCCGAAGTAAACGATGCCGCCGCGACAGCCGCCTGTCAGATTGCTCACCAGATTGGGGCAAAAGCCATTATCGCCCTGACTGCCGGCGGTACCACTGCCCTGCGGGTAGCCAAACACCGTCCCGACCAACCGATTCTGGCGGTGACTTCCTCGGATACTACCATGAGACGCCTGTCGGTTGTCTGGGGAGTTTACCCCGTCAAAAGATCCGAACCATCAGACCTGGAAGATTGGCTGGAAGAAGCACGGAAAATCGCCTTGGAAACAGGAATTGCGGTAAAGGGCGACTTGATTGTGATTACGGCGGGAATGCCACTGATGGTTCCGGGAAGCACCAATCTGGTAAAAGTGCACCAAATCTAACCGGCGGGACAAAAGTACAAAACTTGCTCAATCACTCAGGTATTTCTGTGCCAGTTTGACCAGAAAGTCGGTCTTCAACCGGAGGCTGGCAATATCAATCTTTTCATTCTTCCCGTGTACTGAACCACTCATGACAGGGTCGGTATTGAGCGTCATCACACCTATACCGTAGCTGGGAACACCTATATCCCTCATATATCGCGAATCGGTAGCACCGGTACAGATAGAAGGCAAAATAGGCACATCGCCGACAAATTCTTTCAGGGTACTCTCTATCAAACGATAATAATCATTATCCGAACTTGAAAGTGATGATGGATTGTATTGTATTGTTTCCACCCCGATACCGTTCAGAATTTCTTTCAATTCGTGCATAATATATTGCCAGTTCTGGCCAGGGAGAATTCTGACATCAATTTCGGCTTCGCAGTTGTCCGGGACAATATTCGTCTTGACACCACCCCGTATGACATCAGGAGAAATCGTCATTCTGGTGAGCGCTTTCAGATAAGAAACCGGAGTTTTGTCGCTCAATTTACTCAGCACTGCATCAACATTGTTTTCATTCACCTCATCCGTCAAACCGTCGAGGTGAGCAAATATCTGCACCAGATTTCTTGTTTCGGGAGTCAGAACAACACGCGGCTGGTATTTTGCCAGATTGGTTACCACCTCTGCCATTTTGACCACCGCATTGTTCTCCGTCATCGGCACAGAACCGTGAGAACTGATACCTTTTGAAGTCAGTTTCATCCATGCCGGACCTTTCTCTCCGACCGATATGGAATGATAGGTTGTACTTCCCAGAGTCAGTACTTCAGCACCTTCATTGACCGCAAAATCAGCTCTGATTTTCTCCGGATACTCTTCAGATAAAACTCCAGCACCGGCGTAACCGCCGATTTCTTCATCAGCCGTAGCCGCAAAGATTAGTTTCCCCTTGAGCTTCGTCGTTTGCGACAAGCGAATTACGGCGCAGGCTTCGGCGGCAACCAGTCCTTTACAGTCGATTGCTCCCCGTCCGTGCACAAAACCATCTTTGATTTCTCCGGAGAAAGGCGGGAAATCCCAACCAGCTGTCACCGGCACCACATCTGTATGAGAAAGGTAGAGTAGCTTTTTATGCCCCTCACCGATATCGGCAATAAAACTTGCCCGTCCCGGTTTGGGTTCAATGATTTCATTATGTATCTGATACCGGTCAAAAAGCTTCTTCAGATATTTTGCAACCTTAGTTTCTCCGCCCGGCGGATTCACCGACTGGATTTTAATGAGTTCGGAAAGAATACTTTCAACCAAAGGCATATTCGTTTTTCCCGATAAATTTTTGGTCATGAGCATCACCCGCTTTTCGTAGGGTCGGGTTTCAAACCTGCCCCTACGAAATTTTGTCCCGACTCATAAGCTTTTTGCAGGGCATCCGGGTGTCCCAGAATAGCCCCCTTCTCATCAATACCCTGAATAAGCAAATCGCCAGCATACTCGATATTCAATACGTGACACCACGCCTTCACAATAGTTATAGACGGCTCGAACATACACTTGATTCGTGTTCCGCTAACAGAGATGAAAAATACCTTTCTCTTCCGCTCGGGATTCAGAGGCGGGATTTTGAGAATATATTTCCGTGCCCAGAGACACTGGCAACGGTCAATCATTGCTTTCAAAGTCGCCGTAGGCCCCAGAAACTGCACTGGCGAGGCAAGAACAATAATATCGGACTGTTCCAACTCGTCATAAATTTTCTGCATATCGTCCTGAATCCGGCATTTGCCTTCCTTAAAGCATGCATCGCAGTGCTGGCAAGGAGTCATTTTGAGACTATTAAGTGATATGGACTTCACTTCAGCCCCTTTATTGACAGCACCTTTCAGAAATTCTGCCAGCAAAAGGTCTGTATTACCCCCTCGACGGGGGCTGCCGGCAATCCCCAGTACCTTCACAATCCACTCTCCACAACAGCTTGCAGAATCACTGACGCTCTCTTCCACATTATCTTCTGACGTTCCGGTGTATCGTGGTCATAACCGAGGAGATGCAGAACTCCGTGAATGAGCAAAATATGCATCTCCCTCTCTACAGGATGGTTATGCTCCTCCGCCTGCTTACTCGCCTGCGGATATGAAATGATAATCTCCCCCAGATGCATTTTACCATCCGGAACACGGACAAAGAAAGGCTGATTTCCCTTTTGCTCACTCATCGGGAAGGATAAGACATCGGTAGTCCTATCTTCATCCAGATACTGCTTGTTCAACTCGTGTACTTTCTCATCCCCGGTGATAACCAGCTCCACCTCGGAATTCACTCCGACTTTTTCCGCTTCCAAAATCCGAAGAATGACTTTTTTTAGCCATATTGCCTTAATTTTTTTCTTGTATTCTTTGTCAATTAAAACATTTATTTCCATATGTGCCAATGATAACACAGTAAAAGAGAACGCTCCAAATTATCATGTTATCATGCCGCAATAATAGAATCTTTGTTAGTAAAGTAGTAAAATAAATAACGGCACATGCATCCGGCATGAAAGCGGAGGGATCGCATAGTGGTCTAGTGCGGCCGCCTGCTAAGCGGTTGCCCTGAGAAATCGGGGTCCCGGGTTCAAATCCCGGTCCCTCCGCCATCAACAATTAAACTTCAAGATTCAAATAACAATAATCAAACAAATTCTAAAACGGTGTTTCTCCTCACCTATTTCATGAGATAGTAAAAATCCACACCTTATCATTCCTGCGAATGGCTGCAAGTACTTGGCGCAGCCAATGTACAGGAATCCACAAAAGCTCATGGTAAAATGAAAACAATGAGAATAAAGAAATATTATTACGTTTACATCCTTGCCAGTAAACCAAATGGTACTCTTTATATTGGAATGACCGACGACTTGATACTGCGTGTCTTACAACACAAACAAGGACTTGTCCCTGGATTTACTAAAAAATATGGGATTAAAATGCTCGTTTACTACGAACAAACCGAATTAGTACTCTCCGCGATAGCCCGGGAAAAGCAATTGAAAAGATGGAAAAGGGAATGGAAGATAAGATTAATCGAAAGTATGAACCCAGAATGGAAAGACCTGTATGAAGAGTTGGTTAAGGAATGAATTCTGTACGTTTGCTGCACAAAGTACCTGCGGCCTGCGCAGAAATGACAAGGATGAAGGATTTTCTATGATTGGTCTACAAAGAGGAACTGTCAGGCTTGTACCCTACACCAAAGAATGGGAAATACTTTTTAAAAGGGAAAAACTCCTTTTAAAGCAAATTCTTGGCGGTCTGGCTTTGGATATCCAACACGTCGGGAGTACGGCAATTCCTGATATGCCTGCCAAGCCGATTATCGATATCGCGGTAGGAATTAAAACCGTTAATAATTTTGGGGAATGTACTAAACCGCTGCAGAGCGCTGGCTATTTATTCAGAGAGAATGCCAGTAACTGGAGAGAGTTTTTCTTCGCAAAAGGACCGGAAGAAAAAAGAGCTTATCATCTGCATTTGATGAAGTACAATGGTGAAATCTGGAAGAATTATCTGGCCTTTCGTGATTATCTGCGAGCAAACAGGAAGCACGCCCGGAAATATGCCGAGTTGAAAGAAACTCTCTTCAAAAAGTATCCTGAAAATCGCAAAAAATACACCGCC
>CAIWXV010000063.1 GCA_903916765.1 uncultured Dehalococcoidia bacterium
ATGAGCTTTTCGCAGATGTTCCTACTCTATTTCGTCACGCTGGCCGTGTTCGCCGCTGCGGACTTACTATGGGTCTGGGTAATCTCAAGAAGGCTGTATCGCCGTAATCTGGAGGGGTTGCTTAGAGCGAAGTTCAACGTGATTCCCGCCGTGGTCTTCTACCTGCTTTATATCGTCGGGATGATGATCTTCGTTATCGTACCGGCCGTCGATAAAATCTCATTAGGCTATGCAATGGGGATGGGCGTCCTATTCGGCGGTTTTACCTTCGGCACTTATGCGCTGGTTAACCTGGCGATCATAAGAGACTGGTCGCTGCTGATAGTACTGGTTGACCTGATAGAGGGCATGTTTGTCACCGGCGTGGCCTGCACCGTGGCCTTCTATTTGAGCCAGATGGTAACCTGAAGTACCGATGCGGTTCAACTACACGGCGCGAACTTGATGAGTATGGACGGAGAAGTTACGCAGTTATCATATGCGCCGTAGCGCGAGCGTGAACAACCATCGTTCGCTATGCGCTAACTGTAATAACTATTAGCCTACGGTTACCTCCTTAGATTCCCCGCACGTTTCTCTGTATAATAGCCTCTGCCTATCTTTCCGGAGGAGTGACCGAGTGGCCTATGGTGACGGTCTTGAAATGCCCTGGAAATCCTGTCGCCAGGCCATTTAAGCACGATTTAGCCCTATTGAGCTAATATAATAAAATGCGATTCATGCGTATTTTCCATCTGGCGACAACTGGTTTCAAATATATTATGGACAGTTTATGGACAATAAATTTCTATTATTCGCAATTGTGCGGATTGGCAAAGCTAATACCTTATTCCTCTACACATTCCGAATAAGATCCTAAGTCTTGCTCGTCTGCCAATTCCGACACTCCCCCATTTTGATCCAGGCACAAATCAACAATCTTGCACGGTGACCAAATATCTTACTCCTGAGTTGATAGACCTATTCCTCGCGTCCAGGCGCCAGGGTCTCTCCAAACTTACTCGTGGCTTCTACTACTCATGCTTATCCAAGGCCATCGGCATGGGGCTATCCGCCCAAGGTATCAATGAGTTCTTATCGTCACTCCCCTGCAAGAATGGAAAGTACTCGTATTTCAGGTCCTTGCGCGTATTATGCAACTGGATGGTCCGCAACGGCATCATGACCTCGAATCCAATAAGCTCTGTGGACCCACCCAAAATACAGAAGAGAATACCGCCAAGCCTGAGTGAAACAGAGGTTGCAAAGCTGCTTGAGGAAGCGAGTTGTATCACGCATAAGGCGATAATTTCACTCCTGGCTGACTCAGGGATGCGTCTTAGTGAAGTTGCTTATGTCAAGCACAGCGATATTGACTGGGACAACAATACAATCAGCATCTGGGGAAAGGGGAACAAGCAGAGGAGAGCACCATTCACTGCAAGCACAGGTGTATTGTTGAAGGAGCTCATAAGTCAAAATGGCACCAGTCCTAACATCTGGCACATGACACGCCGAGGAATACAATCGATGCTGCACGACTACACTGAGAAATTGGGGTTGCCCTGTAATGCTCACACGTTCAGGAGGACTTTCGCATCCAATTTGCATCGTAAGGGCGTGGATGTGGAGCACATCATGAGGCTGGGTGGTTGGGAAACATTGGATATGGTGGTGAGGTATACGAGATCAGTGAAGTTTGAGGATAGCCTGAAGATGTATCAAGAAGCGATGAGTGTTAGTTAGGTTAAATAGGAAAATAGGCCAGAAACAAGAGCAGAGCAGCCCCGACAAGATCAGCAGCCGTATGAGCTGCCCAAGATACAAAAATATTGTGACACCTAGAAAATATCCACCCATAAAACATGCCATCAACAAATACTGCGGTCAAGTCTACAGCGACGACAGCGGGTGATCCGGAAGTGAAGTGCTGTAGTCCGAATATGAATGAAGCAATTACAACAGCTACGAACCCATTAAGGTACCAGGCTAACCGTTGTTGAAGCAAACCACGATATATTAATTCTTCGAAAAAGGGTATCACTATTAGTACCAAAATTAACAGACCAATCGACGAGCTATTTAATAACGGGATTCTATCTGATATATGTTTAAACAAGTCTGGCCAGTATGCCTGGGCGATTAACGGGATAGGTAATTGAAGAGCCACCGCGACGATAAAGATAAGATGCCAGTTAGTTAGGAGGTCTTCCTTGATTCCTCCCAACTTGATTCCTAACTCTTTCCAGGAGTGCCCTCTTCTTTTGTGCTCACCTGAGATATAAACTAGAGTCGCGATATAGGCCAATGGCTTTAGTCCAGAAATAAATATTCCAGGTATCATGCTTAGAAGAACGACGGCAAGAGTCACATAAAGTGTCCGGTGACTTTCTCCTATATGTTTTTGGGTGAAATTGTCAATTTCCAATTTTAACGCGTACCTTAGGGGATGCAAATCGTCGTGTCAATGAAAACTTTATCTCAAATCCACACATTGGACAAACACTAACACTTACTCCAATTACCATAGAATATATCCTTTGTTGTGACGATGCAAAATTGGGAAGTAAGTATTTCCGTATGACCCATAGGAAGGGCGTGGACGTTGAGCACATTATGAGGCTGGGAGGATGGGAGACGCTAGATATGGTGGTGAGATACACGAGGAGCGTAAAATTTGAGGATAGTTTGAAGATGTATGAGGGGGCGATGAAACAGAGCAAGTGAAATCAGTCAGATTTATCTTTTTAGGAGTCGGGAAGGGTTAATTATGTTACTATAGTCTATGGATGTTGCCACTAACCACAAAGTCGTTTTGAATATCTCCAAGAGATACGTCATTTAGCTAGGAGGAAAAGGACCGTGTCATACATTACTATATTAGTGTCCAGTTTTTTAACGATGGGCCTCGTTCTGGTGAACTTCTACTACTCATATCAGGCAAAGAAAATGCTTGAAGCAAAGATAGGAAAAACGGAAAACGAATTGGTGATGGCATCCCGCCCCTTGTTGGTCGCAAAGGCAGTGGTTCGTGAGAGGGTGACGACAGGTGAGCCTGATACCTCGTCTGCACCCATAGGTACGAAGACATCCAGTGACCAACCATTGGCTTCCCATTTCTCACATTTTGAATTGTTTAACGCCGGTTATAGTCCAGCTCTAGGACTGGAAATCTCATTAGTGAATGAGGAAAAAGCTGTCCTGCAGTCTGAGAGCCTAGGTTTCCTACGAAATAGTGAACAAGCCCTTCCGTTTGTTCCCATCAAACTTGAGGCACACAAAACCTATCACCTTGTTTGTGAATATGACGATATTCGCAGTCGCGAAAGAAAAATATGGTATCAAATGTGGCTACCGTTCACGACGGTAGAAAGCTCGATGAAGGGTATGATTAATGTCAAGGTAGCTGAAATGGATTTCAAGGAAGTGCCTGCCACTATGCATTCAATAGCTTCCCTCAAGCCAA
>CAIWXV010000064.1 GCA_903916765.1 uncultured Dehalococcoidia bacterium
GCCCCCTGGCATTTAGCTCCCTCACCACAGGCATTATCACCGACTCCCAGCATTATGCGGCGTGCCCGTGAACCGAAAACACCGCACTCAAGCACAATGTCGGCATGTGGCGCATGCGTCAGGATGGCGACCTGAGCTCCGAGGCACGGAATCCCAACACCAGCGAAAACGACTTCACCATCCTTTATTTCACGGCTTGTAGCTGCTACCATCAATTCCGCTGGAGTATAATTAATCATCGCATTCTCCTAGAAAATTTTAGTAAATTTACGTTCAACCCGCTGCAATTCAAGTAGTCTTTCCCAACCGACCTTACGGCAGTAATCTGCATGGTCTTTGCAACCGAATACCCACTTATCGAGCCACTTTACAAATCCCTCGCGAGTGCGGAATGCCATCACTTGTTCTACATGGCAAGGGATATCATACGCATAATAATATGGCATGTTCCAAGGGTGAGAGCCGAAAGGAGCGTGTATAACGGCGTCCACGCAGAATTGCGGCACAATAGTGCAATTCGGGTGCATCCTGATTTCGTCACTGGAGACAATCTCTTCGCAGGTTATTATGGTGTGCTTAGCTGCCCTAGCGATATTCTCGGCGTTCGATGACCATCCGAATATCTGGGTATTGCCTAGGATATCTGCTTTGTGAGCATGGACGAATCCAACATCGGGATTGGCGGCAGGTACAAGAGCGATTGGTCCGCCTGTGTAAGGGTCATCTATTATTTTAATGCACTGATTATATTTCGGAATGTCAGAACCAAGGAGAGATCTTGTCGGAAGGAAAGAAACATTCATCGCCCCCGCCAGAAATCTCAGACCGACGGTAAAATTAGAAAAATCAACGACTTCTAAGTAGTTCGGTATGCCCTCTTCTACGGCTCGCCGATAATTCGCAGCTAAACCGGCGACAGCATAACCGCACCAGGCTACTTCCAACTTCTTAACCGCTCCGGCTCCAATAAGCACGTCTCCGACATCACACGGGCTATCACCTATTATCGTCAGATTCTTTTTGCCCTGTCTGACAATTTCAAAAGCGGAAGCATTACACTGCTCTCCACCCATTCCGCTGAAAGATACCGAATCGCCATCATGAACATATTCGGCAATCGCATCTTTCAGAGATATTACCTTGTTTGAGCTAGTTTTCATTCAGCCCTCCGTCAGTAATCCGAAAATCTTAGCATGGTGTGAAAAGTAAACTAGTCTTGCGCTCTTCATCACTGCCGCGGTGCAGGAATTTTACAATCAACGGCCTACCTACCTTTCCCGTAATGTTCCAAAGTAATCTATGCCAATCTCGGGCAAACCGCACCCGGAGACATTATTGTCAAGACCCGCCTATTTGCGCTACAAAGACAAAGTGCTGCATTTTAATAATCATCGACGGATTATTAAAATGGCAACTATTGTGGGAAGATTTGGCAGGCATAATTTTTAGCGGTGTCTATCATTGCCTTAACATTTTCAAATTTAGCATCGATGGGACATTCACAACCGGTGCTTAAGATGAATCCTCCACCAACTCCTACTACATCTATTAATTTCTCGCAGTATGCCGTTACATCTTCAGGAGTACCCAGCGACAACAAGGAGGCTGGGACATCTCCCATAATACACATATGGTCTTTCAATATTTTTTTTGCTTTAAATATGTCTGTCTTGCTATCCAGTTCACAGATGCACTTTGTTCTAGGTAAATCTCTCAGATAAGGTAGGTTTAACGTCCAATCGGTATCGAAATGCAAAATGGTAGTAAGACCCTCAGCGACAAAAGCATCAACCATTCTCTTAAGATAAGGGTACCCAAGTCGCTCCCAAATCTTTAATGAGTAATAAGCTCCGGAACCTCTCTCCAGAGGGAAAAATACCCACGGAATACCCGTAGCTCTGGAGTCATTAATCACATTCTGAATTAAATCATCAACCATCGCATCCATAACAGCCTGAACTTTATCCGGTATGCGATACAGGTCAAATGTAAATTTACTGAATGACCGACAAAGCGAGAGTATCATTTGGCAATCGCAGGTAGACGCGCCGAACATTACAGGCACATCAATCCCATTCCATTTCTTTGCATCTTCTACATATACTTTGAGCAGTTTCTTCTGACTGGCATCGATTTTATCCAAACTTCGCCCTGTGACTCGAGGGAGGAACTCTTCACAAAAACCATTCCAACCCTTGGCGATTATTTTATCGTAGTCTTCTACAGTCATAATTTCACGCTCTACGGCTTGCAAAGCTTCATTCTCCTCGCCTTCCTGGCCAGGTCGATGCATCGGTGTCGGTGCGGCAGAAATTCTCCAGCTCGAGCTTGGCCAGATAGAATCACCTTGAATTTGGCCATCATATCCGCCAAGGTCGTGAAAAGTGTCGGTCAAAGCCTTTATGGTCACCACCGGATCTTTATAGCCTAAACTCTGTGGAATCCCCTTATAACGTAGCGGGAACTGTATCATCCACATCGCCACAGGAACACGGTCGGGTACCTTAAGGTTTACTGCGCTTATAATTCTTTCTTTCCGTGTCATTGTTTCCTTGAGCATAAATTAAACTTCCTTTCCCGTTACTTTAATTGTCGAGCGCTTATTTTTTCATTTCCTGTGCCCATGCTCTACAAATCTCCACGCCCTTAATTCCATCATCCGTCCAGGCATCAGCCCCGCAATGCTTCCGTACTAACTCGGTTACAATCCCTCCACCCACGATAACTTTAACCTTGTAGCGCAAGCCAGCCGTCTTGAGTGCTTCGACGGTTTCCTTCATCGCTTCAAAAGAGGGAGTCAGGAGTCCGGACATCCCCAGAATTGCCGCATCAGTTTCCTTCAGCTTTTTTACAAAAGCATTTTTCGGTACATCGATTCCCAGGTCATAAACATCAAAGCCAGCAATTTTCAAAAGGTTACCTACGATATCTTTTCCGATATTGTGGATATCACCTTTAACAGTACCGAGCACCAGCTTCACCTGTTCTTTACCGCTTTGGTTTTTCGCCAGCCTCGGTTCGATGGTTTTCATAGCATTTTTAAAGATTTCGCCGGAGAAAACAAGCTCACCAAGGAAATATTCACCTTTCTTGTGGCGCGCGCCAACTATATCCATTCCCTGACGTAATTCAGCGAGTATACACTCGGGGTCTTCTCCTGCAGTTACTTTCCTCTGAACTATTTTGGTTACATAGTCTTCATTCAGACCCGCTAAAGCCTCTGCTAACTCCGACATTTTTCTTTTACATCCTTTCTGTTTGAATTTCTGAAAGTTACATTCAGGTTTGTTACAGATTGCCGAAGGAATAGTTAAATGAGTATAGAAATACCATCCAACTGGGATTCCCCATATCAACTCTAAGGGGGGCCGAACTCGAACTTTTGTCCTTGACACCAATGATATATCCAGCGTATCCGCTTGTCAAAGTCTTACTTACTCGGTCGATAAAAGTGCTTTCAATCAAACCGATGCCTCTATTTATTGCTTATAACACGCCGGTAAATTCTGTTCTAGAAGTTCTGTCTATTGTACAGTAACACCCACTTTACGGGATTCAAACCATCGATTAAACCAGACAACTATTGGTAGTGTGAATCCATGCAAGCCGTGTTTCAGGCCGAGACCAATTCTCCCCCGTCTCCACCACTCCAAAAGAGTGACTTTTTGGCGCATGTATTTATCCCTATTTTCGTGCAGTGGTAGTTCGATAACTAATAATCAAGAAATTTAAAAGGGGAGCAGAAATGCTCCCCTTTATTATTAAGTACATACGTATGTAATGGCAAATATTCCTATGTTCGTGCAGTAGCGACCCAACAGTCAGATTATTTCTTGGGTGGATTGTTATCTATCCCAGCCAGACTTCCGATAACATTGACTAGTGATGAATCGGTAGGTACGACTATTTTGCTATTGTTGGTGAGAGATTGTTCCACCGCCTGTAATTTGCGAAGTAATTGTGCATTTCCTTTAAAGTAAAGATCTGCCGATTCATTCACCAGTTTAATTGCCTGAGCTTCACCATCGGCTACCAATACCTTAGCCTGCTTCTGTCCTTCGGCTTGCAGGATAGCTGCCTGTCTTTGGCCTTCAGCTACCTTGATCGCCGCTCGCCTCTCACCATCCGCCTGAGTCTCCCGAGCC